>CAIWXP010000108.1 GCA_903916665.1 Candidatus Iainarchaeum sp.
AAGAAAATAAAGAAACTGCATTAGTAGACAAAGATAATAGATCTTTAGTAGCAAAAACAGATTTAACAAATAATTTGTTTTATCATATACCGTATAAGAGTGATTCTAGTTACTATGGTTTGCCAGTAGGATCCTGTGCAACAGAATCAACAATCAATTATATTGGTTCAGATGAAATGTTAAATTGTGGTACTGGTGTTGCTGCATTTAAAAATATTATTATTAATGATTTATCTTCAAAAAGATCATCAATAAATATAGCTTTAATAGGAACAGTAAAAGATAATACTATAACTTTAGATTATTATTCTGCACCAGGATTAGCAGTTTATGATTGTAGTGTAGATATTGAAAGTTGTTTCAAAACTTTTGGCAAAGATAATGCCTATCTATATTATAGAAACAATATTTATTTTGCAAAAGATTTTACAAATATACCTAGTTTATCTAATTTGCCAAATGTGCAAGTATTATTTTTAGATACAATTTCTGGAAGTAATTCGGCTCAAGAAAAATTAGGTTATACTTATTATAAGATAGATTCTTTGCAAGCTATTATTGATAGTGTAAATAATGCAGATCTTTTGCAAGAATATGAATCTGGAAGGTATACATATATTTGGAATTTACCAAAAATATTAAAAGAAGTTGCAAGTAGCAATGATTTTCAAAATAAACTTCCAAATCCAGTAGCGGCTCGTAAATAATTATGGATGCTAAACCAGCATCTTAATTTTTTCTTTTATTTATTTATTTATTTAACCGAAATCTATATATATACAAAAGTATTAATCTTTTATGATTACTATGCAGGGTTTTGTATTATTATTTTCATTTTTAGAAATGTTCTCTGATATGGGGTTTATTATAAAACTATTTCTTTTAGTTGCTATTTTAGGATTTTTAAATCAACACATTGAAAATAAAATATTAAAAGTAATTGTTGCTTTGTTTATGGGCTACGTAATGTTAATTGTAAATTGGGCTACTTTTGGAACTATGTTTGTAATTTATTCTATGCTAGGTATGGGAATATCAAGTATGTTTGTTGATTATTTCTTCATGAACCAAGGACATTCTGGGGAAGAATTACAAACTGCAGGTAAAAATCTAAATAATGCACAAAGTGAACATTATAATAAATCTCAAGGTTTACCAGCAGATTATGGTTTAGCAGAAGAAAATCAAATGGAACAACAATTAGAACAAATGAGAGATCAACGTCAACAAAACATAAGTCAACAACAACCTCAAAAGAAAGGTTGGTTTTAAAGGTAGATAATTATGAAATATATGAATGCACGCGGATTGGCAATAATAGGAGTAATTGGCGCAGCATTTCTATGTTTTATTATATTGCCGTGGATATTATTCTACATAAATGGTATGAGTAAAGTTTTATTTCAGGTAATTATGGCCTTTACAATTCTAGGTTATGTGAAGCAAATGGGCCTGGATGGGGCACTAATGTGGATAGTTTCGGGAATTTTGATTTACTTCATTGTATGGAAGTATATATATTTATTTTCTAGTCTATATTTGATAATGATGTTAATGGGTTTTGGTTTTACTTCTGCAATAATGTGGGGTTCCAATGCTGTTAAAGGTAAATTGGACATTGCATCTATGAATAGACAGGCTGCAAAATTGAGAAAATGATTTTTATGATAATGCTAGATATAGTTTTAGGAACAATAAAAGGGGATGTTTGGCTAGGTTTACTTTTGTTTTTGGGTATAACCGCCTATGCTTGGGCCAAAGGTAAGCTAGGAGACGCGTCTATTGCCGTTGCCTTTGTTTTGATCATGGGTTCAATATTTATCAACCACACTGAGTTTGTGTGGATAATAATGGGTGCCTATCTCTTCAAAGAGTATGGAAAACAGATATTTAAGGTATAGCCTAATTAGAGCTCATAAAATGAGAGCTTATTAGGTCATAGATATGAGAAATATAAGGTATGATCATGGATTTGTTTACTTTTGCCCTATCTTTGCTTGTGATGTACATAGCTTTAACCTATGGCTATTTTTGGCTGGTTATTGTGATAGGTGCAATCCTAATTTTTA
The DNA here is from genome assembly GCA_903916665.1 of Candidatus Iainarchaeum sp. Classification (GTDB taxonomy): domain Archaea; phylum Iainarchaeota; class Iainarchaeia; order Iainarchaeales; family 0-14-0-20-30-16; genus 0-14-0-20-30-16. Next base: position 2,070 of record CAIWXP010000108.1, read on the forward strand.
TGGGTAAATCAAAGCATATACTTATAATAGTTATTGCTCTAATTATTGTATTGTTTCTACTACGTGGAACAGCCTATGAGAGCTATAGCATATATGCAGTAGCCCTAGGAATCGGAGCATTTTTATTAATGAATAAGGAAGATACAGGTGACACTTACAACCCAGAAGATCAATATGGAGACTTATTGAAGGGATTGGGTGGTGGCGGTGGTGCCGGTGGTCTTGGTGGTATGTAAATGAGATATTTATTCTTGATAATTGGTTTATTGTTAACTTTAGGGGCAATGGTAAACTCAAACATATTTTATTTAGGTTTAATAGTAATGGCTTTATCTTTTGTATTCTCTAATAATTCTGAGAAAAGCATAAGTAAAATAACAGAAAGACGTTCATTATTAGATAGATTAGACAAAGTTAAGCTAGAAGTACCAGATAACGCTATTTCAACCATTGTTGAAGATGCAATGGCAGTTACTGCAAAGATGGCAAAGGGTGCTAAAGCAGATGTTAGTACAAAGTCTATAGTTGCTGGAACATTGGGTGTAATGGACGGCGTTGGAACTGTTTTTAAAAAATAAATCAATCTAATTCAATTATAAATCTTTTTACAGTTTTTAATATAGGCACAGATTACTCTGTTAAATTGTAAAATATATATTGTTAAACTATAATGAGCAAATTGTGATTGAATGACCCAGTTGTTAATTTTTTCAAAAAATCAAAAATTAAAACAGTTTCAATTAATGATGTGATAATTAATGACTACTAATTTTGACTATGAATATGGAAATGCTTTGGCACAATACGAGAATGCAAAAACCGTTGAAGAAAAAATTAAAGCTTTAGAGTTAATGCAGAGTACGGCCCCAAGTCACAAGGGTGCTGAGAATTTAAGATCGGATATTGTTGGTAAATTAGCAAAAATGAAAAACAAACTGGAAAAGAGCAAAGCTGTTAAAGGAGGATCCAAAGGTTTAAGATTCTCAAGAGATGGTTCGGCGACCATTGTTTTAATAGGTATTCCAAACAGTGGTAAAAGTACTCTATTGTCAAAAATAACCAATGCCATGCCAAAGATAAGTGACTATGCATTTACTACAAAAATTCCAGAAATTGGTATTATGGAATATAAAGGAACAAAGATTCAAATTGTTGAGTTACCCGCAATAGTTGAAGGTGCAAATAAAGGTAGAGCACGAGGAAAGGAAGTTTTGGGTTTAGTTCGTAATGGTGATTTAGTAATTTGTTGTTTATTAGGTTCAAGAGAAACTGCAGAATATTCTTTAGATGTTTTGAAAGAAGAATTAGAGTTAAGTAATATTATTGTTAATAAAAAGCGAGTTAATTTGTCAGTAAATAAAAGTACCACTCAAGGTATTGAAATTGTGGGAGAAACAAACGTAATTGATGGTGCAGAAAATCTTTTTGATATTTTAAAGGAAAGATATGCGCATATTATTGTTAGAGTGGATGAGAAAGCAAGTATTGCAGATATTTTAAATGCAATGGACTATACAAAAAGTTATAAAAAAGTAATTGCCATTTGGTTAGATGGTAAAGAAGCATTTACCTATAAAACAATAAAAGTTCAACCCTATAATAGCACAGAAGAAATAAAAAAATTAATCTATGACAATTTAGATTTAATTATTGTTCACACTAGAAAGCCCGGGGAGAAAGATATTGATAATGTACCCGTTGCTCTACGTTCAGGATCTACAATAAAAGATCTTTGTAGTATGTTGCATAAAGATTTTATTGAGAAATTTAAATTTGCTAGAATATGGGGTTCAGGGAAATATCCTGGTCAACAGGTATCTTTGGATTATCCTTTAATTTCAAATGATATTGTTGAGTTTCATATTAGGGCTTAAATAACAAGGGATTATTTTATGATAACATTAAAGAAAATATTTTGGTTAATAATTTTTTTATTAATTATTTTAGAGCTATGTCTATCTGTTTATTTAATTTATGAATCTCAAACTTTAGGTAATCTATGTGTTGCAGGTCAAGGTTGTGATTTAGTTCAAAGTTCAAGCTATGCCTATTTGTTTGGAATCAAATTAATGTACATTGCAATTTTTGCATTTTTATTTTTAATGACTTTATTTATTTTTAGTGAACCTTTATTTGTATTGGCTAGCATTATTGGTGCTGCCTTTGCATTTTATTTTATTTCTTTACAGCTATTTGTTTTAAAACAAATTTGTAGTACCTGTGTAGTTATTGATTCAACAATGATACTAATTGCAATTTTAGGAATAATTGGTTATTTTACTTTGAAGAAAAAGATAATGAATAAGAGAAAGATAATTAATAAAAAGAAGAAATCAAAAAAACAAAAGAATTAGTTTTTATCTTATTTTAGTTAGTTCTTCTTTTATTTCTGTATTACTAACAGTAAATAATTTATCTGCATAGCTTACAAATAGTCCTGTTTCTAATATTCCTGGAGTAGTATTTAATTTAAAATTTAAATCATCAAAATCTAATATTTTTGTATTTAATTTTAAATCAATTATATAATTAGTTTCTAAAGTTTTAACTCTTTGTCCTAGTTTAGTTCTTATTTTTGCATCTCCAAAAGAATATAATTCTTTTTCAATTAAATGTGTTCCAAATCTAGAAACTTCTAAAGGAATTGCAGGAATTTCAGAATTAAATAATTCATTGTAGACAAAAACATAGTTTTCTTTTGCGTATTTTGCAACCATTTTATCTCTTATTAAACTTTGCGTACTAGTTTTAATATAATTAAACATTGAATCTGCATAGTCTGCAAAATCAATGCACAGATCAATTTTATGATGCAATGGGACTAATTCAATATTGAATTCATGGGCCAGGTGCGCAATATCTATTGATGTTGGAACTAACTTCAATTTTAAATCATTTATTATATTATGAATTGCTAATTCTCTTAAAATTTGTAATGCTGTTGATGATGTGCCTAGAGCAAGTGTACTATTGGGCTTTATTGTTTGTTTTAAAAATTTTTGAATAAAATAATTACTTAACATACATTTCACTTTACTAGAATTACATATATTATAACTATCAAGTATATAAAATATATACTTCCTATTAAAATTTCACATCTACTTCTGGATCATTTTCTTTTTCTTTTTTTTCTTTAGCTTCCTTTATTTTTTTAATAATTGTTGTAATTATAATAACTAATATTATTCCCGCAACCACAATAATCGCAACTAGCATTACTGGATTGGTTTGTTGATCCGTTGAGCTACTATCAGTAGAATTGTTGCTATTAGTACTTGTAACTATGTCTTTCTTGCCATCTTTATAAATTATCAATGCCATATCTTTCAATGGTTTAATTTGTCTTTTTGCGCTATCATATTCTTTTTTACCAAGATCAGAATACATCATGGTATAGGCATCATTGAATGCAACTGTTTTATTATAATCTTTCCAGGTATCTTTACTGTTAATAATTAAATCAAAAAAAGATTTTGGGTTTGTTTGTTTTGTTGTTTTCTCTAATTCTTTATCATAGCCCAAATATAATTCTAAAAAAGACATTCTTTTTAATCGTGCATCCCAAGAAGTTAATAGTGGTTCTATATTTGTATAGTTTTCAGAATATTCTTTTGCACTATTTAATGTGTTTAAATTAGTGGATAAATTAGAAATATATTCTGGCACATTTTGAAATTCTTGTGGTAAAACTAATAGATTATTTCCAATTGATGTTTTCATATCCAAAGGAATATTAGCATCTACTAAAATTATTTTTACATTCATTATTAATCCTTGCAATTTAGAAAGTTTATTTAAAAAATTATTTGTATCTGTTTGCAAATTATCTGTGCTTGTTTTTATTGATATATAATTTTCATAGGCCTGGGTTTGTAGGTTTCTATCTAATAGTATAGTATTGTTTGTAATATCTATTGATAGTTCACCAATTTCTTTTGTTGTTAATTGAACGTTTTGTATACCCAATAAAACATTTTCTTGTGAAGCATCTAAATTTTCAATTTCTTTTTTAACTAACTCTAAATTATAATTAAAATTAGTTATTGCATTTGGTAAGGTGTTAAAAAAATAAGCAATCTTTTGGTTATCATATTTTTGTGTTGATTTTGAAAAGAAAAAATAGGTTTCGGCAACTGGTTTTATTTCTTCTGTTGTGACCAATTGTAAATAGTTTTTATCTTCCACTACAAATAAATCTTTATCATTTGTTTCTAATAGCCAATATTTTTCTTTTTGATATATTATGGGATAAAAATTATCAATTTTTTCTGAGCCATCCAAAGGATTTATTAAATACATGTCACTAACATTTTTTTGGATAGTATCCTGATCCAATGCAAATAAAAAATGACTAAATAGTATTAATGCAAATAAAAATATAGTTGCATTAAGATATTTCATAAATAACACTCAATCTTTTTTCATTAAATCTTTAATTTGTTTATAGGTTACAAATTCTAAAGGATTTATTGCATCAACTAAATATTTTATTTCTTGAAATTCTTTTCTACTTACAAAATCGCCCTTTATGCTATCCATATTTTGATTTAATTGATCAACTTCTTGTTTTACTCCTTGGATTTTATTATATAATTCTGTAATTTGTGCTTTAATTGCATCCAATTCTTCTACACTAGCGCCACCGGTAGTTTGCACATTACTTTGAGAATTAATTTTATCATCTAATTTTTTTAGTTTATCATTTAATACTAAAATATTTTGACTTAAAATTTTTTCGTTTCTAACTAGATAACCTATTTTTTGACTTAATAACATTACCGTTGCATTTATTGCTTTAACATTGGTCCCAACACCACTTTGTTGAGCTTGAGGAACTTGATCAACCATAAAATCACTTTAAAATCATTTATTGTGTAATAAATATATGTTATACATTAAGATACTATATATAAATCATAGCAATATAAAAATATTATGCATTCTAAACTAAGATTATCTCCGCAAATGAAAATTGATTTACAAAACAAACATTATGGGTTAGCTGGTAATCATAGTGCTGTTCAAATATGTGAATGGACAAAGAAAAGTTTGCGAAATGAAGGAGAATGCTATAAAAATACTTTTTATGGTGTTGAAACGCATAATTGTGCGCAAGTGTCTCCAAATGTATTGTGGTGTGATCAAAATTGTATATTCTGTTGGAGACCCGCAGAAAACATGTTAAAAGAATCAATTAAAGAACAGGTAGACGATCCTAAAAAAACAATTGACGAATTAGTTAAAGCCAGATATAAATTGTTGACTGGTTTCAAAGGCCTAGAAAAAACAAATCAAAGTAAATTTAAAGCATCAATGAATAGCTTTCCTAGTCATTGGGCAATATCTTTAAGTGGGGAGCCTACACTTTACCCTAAATTAGCAGAATTCATAAAAGAATTAAAAAAACAAAAAGCAAAAACAATTTTTTTAGTAAGCAATGGCCAAAATCCTTTGGTAATAAAGACTTTGGAGAAAAAGAAAGCTTTGCCTACACAATTATACATATCTCTTGATGCTTGGGATTCTCAGAGTTATAATAGAATTAATAAGGGAATTAGAAAAGACGCTTGGGAAAGATTATTAAAAACTTTGGTGTTATTAAATAAGCTACCAACAAGAACAGTGGTTAGATTAACTGTTATAAAAGGTTTAAACGATTCTGAAGAAGCAATAAAAGGATTTGCAAAGTTAATAGAGTCTAGTCAACCTGATTTTTTGGAAATCAAATCCTACATGCATTTAGGCTATAGTAGAGAGAGATTAGCAAGAGAAAATATGCCTAGTCATGAAGATATAAAAGATTTTGGAAAAAAATTAGAAAAATATTGTTCAAGTATAAAATATGAAGATGAAAACTCAGGATCAAGAATTATTTTATATAAAAATACAGGAAAAAATAGAAAAAAGAAAGTGCCGAGTAGATGGATTATAAAACCCAAGAAATAAAATAAATAAATTGGAATAAATTATAATTGTTTTTAGGTGATAATTTGGATCAAATAAAAATGGAAAGAATTTTAGGTTTGGCAATTAATAAATATCCTCAGGAATATAAAGATTATATTAAAGAAGAGGGAAAAGTAGTATTAGAATTATTATCAAAGGATAAAGATATTAAATTATTAGATGTGGGTTGCGGCTCAAACATGAATATTGAAAATATTGCAAAAATTACAAAAGAGTTTGTGGGCATAGATTTAGATGATTCTATGGTCTATGAAGCTAAGGATAAATTAGAAGGAAATAAACGTGCAAAAATAGTAAAATTAGATGTTCATAAATTATCTGAAAGTTATAAAAAAAATTATTTTAATACTTCAATTGCAATGTGGAATGCTTTAGGATCAATGGGTGATGAGGTACATTGGTTAGGCGAAGTTGCAAAGGTAACAAAAGGAAGAATTATTTTAAGTTTAGTTGAAAAAGGTCATTTAGAAATTAGACAAAAATATTACGAAGATTTGAATTCTACCTATTTGGTAATGAATGATGGTAAAGAAACTATATTTTCGCCCATTTGGGGCTATTCAAGAGCTTTTTCAAAGGAAGATATTGAAGCCTATGCTAAAGCTTGTAAATTAAAAGTAGAAAAATTTATTCCTTTGGCAAAAATAGGATTCTTAGCCATTTTAGTTAAAAAGTAAATATTTTGCTAAAAAATCCAACCTACCTTTATAAATCTTTCTTTAGCTATATTAATAATACATTATTTGAGTTGGGACTCAGATAATCATTCGATTTATTGATTTCAAGTAAATTTTGTATAAAAAATTCTTAAAAAGCTCATTGATTTGAGTTTAGTTTGCAATTTGCAACATTTATGTTAAATATAAAAGGTGTAATTAATGGGTAAAACAAATAAACCACGATGCGGATCAATGGCCTACTATCCTAGAAAGAGAGCCATGAGTCAAATACCAAAATTTAGAAGCATAGTATTACCAAAAGACTTAAAAGATGTTAAAATATTGAATTTTTACGGTTATAAAGTTGGAATGCTCCATGTTATGGGACAAAACAAACATAAAGGATCTCCTTTTAATAATCAGAAAGTAAGTATTCCTGCAACTGTTGTTGAAGTACCTGGAATTACTGTTTTAGGTATGCGATTTTATAATGTTACCAATGCTACAAAGAGTGCTTTGAAAGATTTTGTTTTTACATCAAAAGTAAGCAAGCACATGTCAAAAAGATTAACTGGTGTTAATAGAGCTAAAGAGAAAGGAGATTTAATGAAGACTGCTTTAGATTTCTTTGAAGAAAATAAAATAAAAGTTAAAGAAATTGCTTTAATTGCTCAAACTCATCCAGAAAAAACAACTATTGGGAAGAAATGTCCCGAAGTTATTGAATTATATTTATCAGGAAAACCTGAAGAACAATTGGAATTCGCTAAATCAAAAATAGGTCAAGATCTAAATATTACTGATTTTGCCTTAGAAAACACATTTGTTGATTTAAAAGGAGTAACAGTTGGTAAAGGTTTCCAAGGTGTTATTAAAAGATTTGGTGTTAAAAGATTACATCATAAATCTGAAAAAGGTGTAAGAGGAGTAGGATCAATTGGTCCATGGACGCCTCCTACAGTTATGAACACAGTTCCAAGACCTGGTCAAATGGGTTATCACAGTAGAGTACAAGTAAATCAAAAAATATTGAAATACATTGACGAATGTGATAAAATAAATCCAAAAAGTGGTTGGGAAGGCTATGGAGTAATTAGAAATAAAGCAGTTATTGTTGCAGGTTCTATTCCTGGTCATGTTAAAAGATTGGTTGCTTTCAGATTTGCTGAGAGAATACCTAAAGATATTAAAACTGATATTTCAGAAATTACAAACATTGTTTTAGCAAATTAAATTGAGTGAGAGTTATGGAAGTAAATATTTACAAGTTAGATGGTACAGTTGCCTCAAAAACAAAGTTACCAAAAGTATTCGATACTCCTTATAGACCTAGAGTTATTCTAAGAGCAGTATTAGCTGCAGATAGTGCAAAAATTCAACCTAAGGGAAATTATGCAAATGCAGGTAGAGATACCACTGCAGTATATATTGGAAGAAGAGGTTCTCCAAATGCATTAATGAACAAAGGTATTGCAAGAAAACCAAGAACTAAGAATAGACCTCACTTAGTTGAAGGAACAGTAAAAGGTATTCCTGGTGTTGTTGGTGGTCCAAGATCACATCCTCCAAAACCATGGGCAACTAGAAAGGAAGAAATTAATAAAAAAGAAAGATTATTGGCATTAAAAAGTGCAATTGCTGCTTTAACTAATAAAGAATTAGTATTAAAGAGAGGCCATAAAATGGGTAAAGAATTAACATTGCCTGTTGTTGTAGTTGATGATTTAGAATCTTTGAAAAAAACAAAGGATGTTTTAGCATTTTTAGAAAAAATCGGAATAAATTTAGATATTGATAGAGCAAAGGATAAAAAACACATAAGAGCAGGAAAAGGAAAAACAAGAGGAAGAAAATACAGAAGAGCAAAATCTGTTTTATTTGTAATCTCTAAAGAAAGATTAATTTTGCAAAAAAGTGCAAGAAACCTAGAAGGTGTTGATATCGTTGCTTTAAAAAATTTAAGTGCAAGAGACATTGCCCCCGCAGGACAAGCAGGAAGATTAACAATATTTAGTAAAGAAGCTTTAGAAGCATTGAATAAGAAATTTATCGAGTGAGAACTATGGAATACTATGATGTTATATTTCATCCATTAATTTCAGAAAAAGCAATAAACATGATCGAAACAGAAAATAAAATCGTTTTCGTTGTGAATCCAAAGGCAACAAAATTAGATATTAAAAAAGCTGTTGAAGATGCTTATAAAGTTAAAGTGGATAATGTAAATATTTTAAATGATATGAAAGGCCATAAAAGAGCCATTGTAAAATTAAATAAATTGTTTAAAGCTAGTGATTTATCAAGCAAGTTAGGTATGGTATAATTACTATAGAATGATTATTGTAGAATGATAAATCTAAATTAAATTATAAAATGATATTTTTAAGGTGAAAAGATGAAGAGATTGAAGGTACAAAGAAGAGGAAAAGGATCTCCAAGATACGCTGCAAGAAGAAACAGCCCAGGAAAAGTAAAATATCCATTTAATTATAGTCAAGAAAAAGTATGTGGTGAAGTGGTAGAATTATTGCATAATTCTGGAAAGACATCACCATTGGCAAGAGTAGTATTGGATAGTAAAGAATCATTTTTTATACCTGCAAGTGAAGGACTTTTTATAGGTCAAAAAATAGAAGCAGGAACAGGTGCCGCATTGGCATTGGGAAATATTTTACCAATAGGAAAAGTATTATCAGGTATGCCTGTATTTAATTTAGAAAATACACCCGGTGATGGAGGCTCATTCTTTAGAGCTGGTGGATCATTCGGTGAAGTTATAAGTATTGAAAATGATGTTGTTTTTGTTAAAATGAAATCTGGTGAAAAAAGAAAATTTGATCCAAAATGTTTATGTGTTATTGGTGTGGTTGCAGGTGGCGGAAGAACAATTAAGCCAATGTATAAAGCAGGTAACATGCATTTCTTGATGAAAGCAAGAGGTGGAAGAATATATCCTTGTGTAAGAGGTTACGCAATGAACACAGTAGATCACCCACATGGTGGATCAGGTCACAATTCAGCTGGTAGACAAAAGATGACATCTAAGAAATTTGGACCTCCTGGAACAAAAGTAGGACACTTTGGTGGAAAAAGAACAGGAAGAAAGAAAAAGTAAAATAATATTTAATGAGTGATTTGAATGGACAGTTGATAAATTTCATCTAAAATGATTGAAATTTACAACAGATCCATAAATAAAAGGTGCATTTATGGCTAAAGATTTTAAATTTAGAGGATTAACTTGGGAAGATTTATTAAAAGTAAGTCAGAGTGAATTAGAAAATAGTATGAACTCAAGAGCAAGAAGATCATTGAAAAGATCAAAACAATTGGATAAAAGAATTGTAAAAGCTATTGATGAAAATTTAAAAGGAAAAATTAGTGATAAACCAGTTAAAACTCATAGTAGAGATTTAATAATAACACCAAATATGGTTGGATTGAAATTTGCTGTTTATGATGGTAAAGCATTCCAAGCAATTGGACTAACAAAAGAAATGGTTGGTTTTTATTTGGGTGAATTTGTTGATACTAGAAAAAAACCAGTACATAGTAAAGCAGGTATTGGTGCTACTAAATCATCAAAGAATGTTGGTAAGAAGTAAATAGATATTTAGGTGAAATGATGAAAAAACCATATTATAATTTGAAAGGAAATGATGTTATCGCAAGATCATACAATTGTCCTATTTCATTAAAGTTTTCTGTTGAATTAGCAAGAGAAATAAAAAATAAACCCTACAGCAAAGTTATGAAATATTTAGACGATATTATTGATTTGAAAAGACATCTTCCATTAAAAAGATATACTCAAGATGTAGCCCATAGAAAAGGACCTGCAATTTCAGGTGTTAAATCAGGTAGATTTCCTGTAAAGGCTGCAAAATATTTTAAAAAATTGTTAGAAATGGCAAAAG
>CAIWXP010000109.1 GCA_903916665.1 Candidatus Iainarchaeum sp.
AACAAATATTGATGTTTCAAAAATATTAAATAATGAAACTAATTCTTGGTTTAGCATACATCATATTAAATATGCTAAAATGTATGATCCTAAAAAAATAATTTATTTTATTGTTGGAGATACAGAAAAACAAATTGAAAAACACAATAAATTTGGAATTGATAAATTTGTTGTAGATAATATTTATGATTATAATACTATTAAAAAAGTTATCATAAAAAATCCACAGAGTAAATTAACTATCTTTTTAAGAATGAAATTAAAAGAATTTACTGTCCACACAGAAAAACATTTTGTGTTTGGAATGTACTCTGAAAAAATAAATGAGTTGGTAAAAGAATTAATACAATATGAAAATGTTACCATTGGAATACATGTTCATAGAAAAACTCAGAATATTGGGGAATGGAATTTAATAGAAGAATTACAAAATAACTTAAATGACGAAACTCTAAATAATATTAAATATTTTTGTTCTGGTGGAGGCTATCCAATAGTTTATAAAAATTATCCTGAAAACCAAGAACAAAATGTATTAGCCAAATTAAAAGAACTAAAAACTTGGTTAAACAACAAAGGAATTAAACTAATAACTGAACCAGGAAGATATATTTGTGGACCCTGTGTTGAGTTGGTTGCAAAAATATTATCAATCTATGATGATACAATTACTTTAGATTGTTCAATATATAATGGTGCAATGGATACTTTTGTTGCAAATATAAGACTACCAATAAAAGATGAAACTATTGAAGGTTACAAATATACTATTAAAGGAAGAACGCCCGATTCTATAGATATATTTAGATATAAAGTATTTTTTGATAAAGAGAAAAAAGTAGGACAAAAAATAATATTCGAAAATGCAGGAGCATATACATATTCAACAAATTTATTTGGTTTACAAAAACTACCAGTAAAAATTATAAATTAGGAGCGGGCATCAAAACGGCTTGTGCAAACAAGAGCTTTTGATGACTTCGAGTAAATATATTTTTGAAAAAAATATTTTAGGAGATGAAATATATGGAATTTTATTTGAATAAAAACTTTGTTTTGGATGTTAAAGCAAAGAAACCAAAAATATCATTGATTGGAATACCTTTTGATTGTACACAGATTGAATTTCCAGGATCAAGATTTGCACCAAATAAAATAAGACATACGCTTTTACACAATTATACGGTTAATCCAGAAACAAACACAAATATTTTTGATAATATTGAAGATTTAGGTAATGTTAATATTGCTTTTGGAGATACAGAAGAAACAATGAAAACAATTGTTAAATTTGTTGAATTATTTAATAAACAACGCGTTACTACTCCTATATTTTTAGGGGGAGATCATTCAGTTACCTATGGTATAATAAAAGGTTTACAAAAGAAACATAAAAGAATAGATTTAATTGTTTTTGATGCACACTTTGATTGTATGGATTCTTTTTCTGGTGAAAAATTAGGACATAACAGTTATTTGTATCATTTAATAAAGGAAAAGATTGTTGAAAATGTAATTATAATTGGTGCAAGATCCTATTCTAAAGAAGAATTAGCCATGGCAAAAAAATTAAAAATAAAAATATTAAATGAATCTGAAATAAATGCAAAAAGTTTAAAAACAAAAAATCCTTGCTATGTTTCTGTTGATTTAGATGTTTTAGATTTTAGTTTAGCAATGGGCACTGGTACACCCGAATTGGATGGACCAGATGTTTATTTTCTAATTGAAATGTTGGAAGAAATTATTGCAAATAATAAAATAATAGGGACAGATATTGTTGAATTAAATCCTATGATGCAAGAAGCAAGAACAACTACCTATTGTGCAACCTATATACTAAGACAAATAATGTTTAGTTTAATTGATAAGAAGTA
>CAIWXP010000110.1 GCA_903916665.1 Candidatus Iainarchaeum sp.
AATGTATTATCTAAATCAAACAATATTGCTTTTATCATTATTCATCACATTCAAACTATTTTTAATAAATCTTCAAATTTTTCTAAAATATAATCAGGATTGTATTTTGCTTTTATCTCTGAAATAAATTCTGGTAACGGTTTATGTTCATGCTTACAATAGTAACCATACAAAGCAAACGCACTATTCATGCCCTGATTCTTTGATCCAACTATATCTCTATCTGGATTATCCCCAACAAATAAAATATCTTTAGCATTTACTTTCAAAATATCTAAAGCTTTAATAAATGGTTCAGGATTGGGTTTCTTTTTTCCTGTATGGTCAAATGCAACTACAAACTCAAATAAATCTTCTAAACCTAATTCAGTTAATTTTATCCAAGCACTTTCTTCCTCTGAATCTGTTACTATTCCTAATTTAATTCCACGTTTAATTAATTCTAGAAAAACTTCTTTTTCTTTGGGATATAATACAGATATTCCTGCTCTTGCTTTTCTATATGCAACCACTGCTTTTGCAAAAATTCTATTATCATTATGTCCTTTTGAAATTAAAAATCTTTTAAATACTTCCTGATTATCCATATCTTGAGATTTCCAAATTAATAATATTTCTTTTATTGATTCTTCCAAATCTAAATTTATAGAATCTTGCATTGCTTTTACTGCATATCGTATACAAACATTCTTTCGATAATTATAATCTATTATAGTATCATCTAAATCAAATAAAACTACCTTTATCATAGTTATGCCTTATTTAAATCTTTATTAACATCAAAATTTTGATCTTTATTTGTTAAAATCAATTCACCTGGTTTTTCAATTTTAATTATTTTAACTCTAAATGTTAATGTTTTTCCAGCTAACTTATGTGCACATTTGATTGTTTGTATATTTTTATTTAAATCATAGCCATCAAAAATACAAGCTCGTCCCATTAAATCTTGAAATGATCCTTTTTGGATATATTGTGCATTAACATCATTTCCAGTTTGTTGTTTAATTGCATTCAATACTTCATTCAAATCATTTTGATAAACATATTTGTAATCATTTGCTAAACCATAGCCATCTTCTGGGCTAACAGTAATTATTTTTTCTTGACCTTCAGTTAAACCTAATACTCCTTGCTCAAATCCTTTTATCATGTTACCTGCACCAATAACAAAAGATAAAGGTCTATTTGTGTCAAATGAACTTTCTAAAACATTACCATCAACTGTTAACTCATAGTTCAAAGTAATTTTATCATTGTAATCTGCTAATTTAACATTATAATTCAAATCTATTGTTTGCTGTTTAGGTATTAATGCTAAAACTAATACACCTATTAAAACAATTGCCAAAATTATTACATAAATATAAATCTGCTTCATATAATCACCTTTAAATTCAACCTTATATATAAATTATGTAAAACTATATATACTTAAGTCCAAAAATACGTATAAATTAAACAATCATTATAAATCTTTCCTGCTATATTTATTTAGTGATATTATGGCTAAACCTCCTAGAAGACCAAGATTCCCAGAACATATAGAAAAAGAAGCACCAAAGGAACTTGAACTAGGTTTTGAAGAAAGACCAATAGAACAACAAAATGGAGAACCTCACTTAAAAACAATCTTAGAATTTTTTAGACAAAGAAAAATAGGTCCTGGAAAAATAGCAATAATGGTTTTGCCTCAATTAAAACTAATTACAGAAATAAGAACAATGGAACGACAATTAAAAAACTTAAAAGATAAGACGCCACAGGTTCATTACACACAATTATCTGAACATCATGAGTATATTGCAGAAACAGAAACTGGACTATATGAATTACGTAAAAGATTAAAAACAGATAAATTAAATAGTTTAATATATCAATTATTATTTGAAGAGGATATGGAAACAGAATTTCATATATTTTACAAAAAAGTAGAATTACATTTTAAAAATAAATTATCTCCAGAATTAATATTAATGATTGCTTTGGTTGACTACAAAGGCAAAGATAATATAAAAATATTAAATCTAATCCAAGAATTAAGTTCAATGGACCATGAATCTTCAACTAGAAAACCTTTTGAATTACCAGAAAGAAAAGGACCATTGGGTTTTTAATCTACTATTTCTTAATCATTAATAATACACCAATCAAGATTACTATTAAACCTAAAAATGGTTGTATTACATTTATTGGCTTAGGCAACACAGGAATATACATTCCAACACCTAAACCTATCAAAAATAAACCAGCTTCATTATTCATATACTCACCTTTTTCTAATCTATATAATCTTTAGTTATTTATATTTGTTTTGGCAATTATGCTAAAAATAACAATTTATTTTTTATTTACAAATTTAAATCCACAGATATCTTTAGTTATACACTCAGATTCAGTTCTAGGATATTTTCTACAATTTAACGACCTTATTGAATAAATTGAACAATGTGCTTTTCCATTTGATTTAATCGTTAAAAATGGGCATACATTTGGTAATTTACAGCAAGCACCACAACCCAAGCATTTGCCCTTTCTATTTTTAGCAATTGGTAATACCGAAGTAATTGTTCTTTTTATTCTTGCAGAAATAGTATTCTTTTTCCTATCAGTCATAAAATTAGTACAATTAAACTGTTTATAT
>CAIWXP010000111.1 GCA_903916665.1 Candidatus Iainarchaeum sp.
ACTATGATTTGAATTGTTATTTAATTAGCAACGTAGAAACAGATTCTAATTTACAAAATAATTTTGCAGTAAGTTCAACTGTTACTGCAATTCGTCAAGTTAATGTTATTACATTTAATGATTCTAATTTGGAAGCATGTGTAAGAGCCGCATTAGCAATGCCTACAGGAACTATTTATGATCAAAATGTTTTATCATTAACAGCTTTAGATTGTAGAGATAGAAATATTATTAATTTAAATGGTTTACAATATTTTACAAATTTGCAAGATTTAAATTTATCAAATAATTTAATTGTTAATTTAAGTCCTTTAGTAAATAATGGTGGTTTTGATTCGGGAGATAATATTTATTTATATAACAATAAATTAGATTCCTATTCTGATGCAAATATTTTGGATTTGAATGCACGAGCTGTTAACGTTTATTGGGACAATGTTTTTTGTGGTGATGCAATTGTTAACCAAAGCTTTGAACAATGTGATTCTGGCTTTGGTATTGGCATTCACAATTTAATTGAGAATTCAAGTTTAGAAGATTGGAATAAAATATTAATTTTGCATAGTTGGTTTAATTTGGGCACAAGCGAAGTAATAAGATCATTAGATCCATATAGGGGTAACTATGCAGCAAAATTTAATGGTAATGGTTTTGATAATATTTCTGGAATTGCAGCTTTAATATCAGCAACAGATGTAAATAAAGATGATAATTATATTACAAATTTTTATGCAAAAACAGATTCTAATGGACAAATATTAATTGCCTATGAAAAATTTGGAGATAATCAACAAGGATATATGTGGAACTTTGATAATAATTCTTGGGAGTTGGCAGATGATAGTGGCCCAACTATGAATCAAATATATTTTATAGATTTGAATAATGATTATATTAATTATACAATTCCATATATGCAAATACCCGATTTAAATAATAATCAATTAATGATGATGGTTGTATCACCAAATAATGATGTTTATGTTGATAACATTGAATTAAGAAAAGATAATATTGGGAATAATATTTTAAGCAACGGTGATTTTGAAAATTGGGATTATTATAGAGGTTTAGATGGTTGGTCACATTTATTTGCAAATGATATTCCTGTTTATAGCGTTTATCCATCAAGAACTTCAGATGCCTATGATGGTAATTATGCATTGCAATTTAATGGCGGACAAAATCAATATTATAGTGGGCTATCATTTTTAACAACACCACTTAATGATTTAGATGCAAATGCAAATTATATTGCAAAAGTTTATGCGAAATCTAATAATAATGGGAATTTAATGTTTGTATATTCGGGCTATGATCCAGTATATGATGAAACTAATGCGTGGAATTTTTCTGGACCTGATGCAAACACATGGACAACACTTCCAAATTTAACACAAAATAGTTCTTTTGAAGATTGGAATTCAATATATACTGCAGATAATTGGAGTTCAATGGATTCATCATCATTCCCTGATTATAGTAGAACAACAGATTCTAGTGATGGAACTTATGCAT
>CAIWXP010000112.1 GCA_903916665.1 Candidatus Iainarchaeum sp.
CGAAGGATAAATTATCAAATACAATATTCTTTTCCGCATCCTTATGTGCATAATTTACATTTTTAACAGTTAATATATTAGGCATTTTTAACATCTCTCCAATGTGTTAATTTCTTTTCTATTAAAACAATTATGCTATGCAATAAGAACCCTATTAAACCAATAATCAACATTGCAGCAATAACAAATTCTGGTTTTAATAAAACTCTATTAACTTCAATAAAATATCCTAAACCTTCGTTAGCAGCAATCATTTCCGAAACTATTACAGTTACCCAACTTGAGCCCATACTTAGTTCGCAGCCAGTTAAAAAATAAGGTAAAACAAACTGTAATTTTATTTTGTAAAATTCTTGCCATTTGCTTAATTTTAAATCTTTACTTAATCTATAGTATATTTTAGGTAAAGATTTAACACCAAAAAAAGTATTTGTGAATATTGGAAAAAAAGCTGCAATAAATATTAAAAATACTGCAGAGCTATCGCCAATACCAAACCATAAAATAGCTAAAGGTATCCATGCTATTGGAGGTATAGGTCTTAATAGTTCAACCATAGGGTTAATTAATTTAAAAATAAAATCGTTGGTTGCTAAAATGTATCCTAATATTGAACCTAAAACAATTCCTGCAATAAACCCTAATAGTGTTCTTTTTAAACTCGCAAATATATGAGGAAATATTTCTAAACTTACAACTAAATCAAATAATACTTTTACCACTATAATTGGCGAAGGAAAAGCAAAACTATTAATTATTATACTGGCCATTTGCCAAATAAATAAAAAGAGAAGAAAAGAAAAAAGAATATAATACTTATTAAAGAATTCTTTTTTCATTTTCACACCTTTAATTTATATAGTTTAAATTAACATAGTTTGCTATGTTAACATCTTTAGATATTATTTTATGTGAATATTCAAAATCTGTTTTTGTTTGTATGTTTTGAATATTTTCATCTGTTAATCCAATATCTATATCTGCTATTGTTTTGACATTAAAATTTGGTTCGATAATATCAAACGATTTAACTAATCCAAAATCAATATTTGATTCCTTTGCATACCAATTCAATGCATCGTCTTTATTTTGAGCAACATATAAATTTGCTTCTTTATATGCTTTCAAAAAATTTCTAACATTCTCTGGATTATTCTTCAAATAATCTTTTGATACTGTTATAAAACCAAAGTCTTGAACCTTTTCTATAACTCTAATAGTACCTTTTGCATTTAATGTACTATACAAAGGCTCAGTCCAAGCAATTGCATCTACTCTATGTGTTTGTAAAGCCAATCCTTGGTCTGCAGGAGCAATGTTTACCAAAGTAACATCTTTACCTATTATCAAACCCGAATCCTCTATTAATTTAATTACTATTGGATAAGGGCCAGTTCCAAAGCCTATTCCTAATGTTTTTCCTTTCAAATCAGCTATGTTATATATATTTGAATCTTTGTTAACCATAACGTACATATTCCATGTAATCAATCTCCCAATAATAGTCCAATCGTCTGATTTTGCTAACAAATTTACAGTAGGAACCCAACCTAACAAAACAACATCAACTTTCTTAGCCAATGCAGCTTCAACAATAGGAGGGCCATAGGTAAATGTTGCAAAATCTACCTTTGAATTATTATTCTTCAATATATCTGTATTCTTTAATGCTTCAACTATTAATCCTGGATCTGCCCAAGAACTCATCCATGCAACCTTCATTGTAGGCGTATTACTAGAAGCCAAAGTGAACAAAGGCTGTTTTGACGAACTAAAAAATCCTATCGCAATAACTGCAATAGCGATCAAAGCAACCATACCTATAACTATAAACTTTTTATTCTTTGAATCCATAAGTTAATTTGTTTGAAGAAAGTATATATAGATTTGTGGTATTGTAACAACACCA
>CAIWXP010000113.1 GCA_903916665.1 Candidatus Iainarchaeum sp.
CACTCAAAACCATTGAACCAATAACTTCTCTTATTGTTGATTTAATAAATAATTGTGCAGCTTGCTTATAATCATCAATTGCAAAAACAGAATTAATAACACTTTGTGGATCTTTTCTAACATATAGGTAAATTACTGCATCAATTTTAATTGAAACATTATCTTTAGTTATAACATCCTGTTTTGGAACTTCTAAAGTTTGTGTTCTTAAATCAACTAATTTAAAAGTTTCAATACCTGGAATCATAAAAGCCCAACCAGGACCTGATACCCTATTCAATCTTCCAAATCTAGAAATTACTGCTCTTTCAAATTCTTGCAAATATAAAACAAATCCTGTTTTAAAAATGATTGCAATAAAAAATGCTAAAATTAAAATCAATAAAAATACTAATTTTATTGTGTTTGATAATGAGAAAAATAAATCAACCAAAAAATAGATTAAAAGTAAAATAAACAAAACTATAAATACAAAAAATATTTGTTTCTTAGTTGTATCATCCATAAAATCATCCCATAAATTTTTTTGCAATAAATTTATTTGAAGCCATCAGAAGCTCTTGCCTTCACAAGCCATTCAGATGCCCTCTCTCAAAATATTTTTTCATTTATTATTTTTTATTCATTCCTAAATTTAATTCTTTTTTTAATCTTTCTAACAACTGTTTTTTTGTGTTGCCATTAATTAATGCAACTTCTAAAACATCATATAAATCATGGGCAGGGATTATTTTAATTTTCTGTCTATCTTCATCCAATAGAACAACATCATCGATGTTTGCTCTTGGTAAAATAACTTTTTTAAATCCTGCTTTTAATGCTGCATTTACTTTTGCAGTTGCTCCACCAATAGGAAGCACTTCTCCTTTAACACTTAATGACCCTGTCATAGCTAAATCTTGATCAATAGGAATATTTGTTATTGCAGAAATAACTGCTGTTGTAATTGATACAGACGCAGAATCTCCTTCTACTCCAGAATAGGTTTGTAAAAATTGAATATGAATATCATAGCTTGATAAATCAACTTTTGAAATCTTTTTAATTAATGCAGAAATATTTAATACTGCTTCTTTTGCAATATCTCCTAACTTACCCGTTGCTACTATTCTACCTTCTGTTTTTGATTGTGCAGGTGCAATCTCTGCCTCTATTGGAATAATAGTTCCTGTTTGCATATCACTTAAAACTGCTAAGCCATTTACTTTTCCTACTTTCTTTCCTTTTGTTTCGAATACTTCATAATTTTTAGTTAATTCAATGTGTTTTTCAACCATTTGTTCTTCTAAAGTTCTTGATAATTTCTTTGCATCTAAAACATCAACAGCATCAACAATATTTTTATTTCTTTCCAAGGCTAAATCTCCAGCTGCTCTAATTAAACCACCTAATTCTCTCATCTTCAATGTTAATTTATTTTTAGCAGAAGCTCTTTTTCTTGCTTCAAAAATAATTATATCAACGGCATCTTTTGTAAAGTGTGGAATCTTTCCATCTGCACGAACTTCCTGTGCAACAAATTGAACTAATTTATCTCTATTTTCTTGAGAATCATCCATATCTTTATTCATATAAATTTCGTAACCATAGCCTCTGATTCTTGATCTTAAAGCGGGATGTACGTGTTGCAATGCCTCATAGTTTCCAGCAGCAACTAAAACAAAATCACAGGGCACTGGCTTTGTTCTTACCATTGCACCAGAACTTAATTCGCTTTGTCCAGTTATTGAAGTTTTTTTATCTTGTAAAGAAGTTAATAAATCCTGTTGAGTGTTAGGAGCTAATGTTGCAACTTCATCAATAAATAAAACACCTTTGTTTGCTTTGTGAATATATCCTGGAATAATTCTTAAATGTGCAGGAGTTCCTAATCCACCAGATTGTAAAGGATCATGTTTTACATCCCCAAATAAAGCACCAGCTTTTGCACCAGTAGCATCTACAAATGGGGCATTTTTCTTACCTTCATTATCAATTAATATTTTTGGAGTTTTATTATCTCCCCGCATTTTCATTTGAGACGATAATGCCAAACCAACAACAATAAATGCACCAACTAATAATGTTGCACTAAAAATAATATCTGAAATATAACCTAATTCCCAAAATATAAATGATAAAACAAACCAACCCAAAGGTATCAAAAAAGAAATTAATCTAAAAGAATCATTGGTGCTTTTTTCTTCCAAAGCAATATTTTGTACTATTTTTTTTCCTTCTCCAGCATCCAAAACTTGAATTACAGGCTCATTAGAATCCAAAGGATTGGGATAGGATAAAATATCATTTAATTTGTCTATTGGCATAATATCTGCCATGGCCTTAGCCAACATTGATTTTCCTGTGCCTGGCTCACCAACCAATAAAACATTTCTTCTTTGTTTTGCTGCTTTTCTAACTAAATTTACTCCACTTTCTTGACCTATAACTTGATCAATTAATTTTTCTGGAACTTTAATTTCTGCAGTTGTTTTATAGTTAATTGGCATAGTCTCACGCAATAAATAGTATATTATATATAAGTTAATATGTCAGTATGTATTTAAATCTTTCCAAAAAATACTAAAAAAATAAATAAATTTAATATCAATTTTAGTAGGAATCAAATTTGATTTCACATTTTGACATTTTTTGATAAAATTCAAAATCTGGAGTCATATCTCGAGACCTATACAATGCAATATTTGAGCCTTCCCAGGCCAAAAACCAACCTGCGGGTTCTAAAACAACCAATAAAAAATTAACCCAGTTATTTAATCTAGTATATTTGAACACCAAAAATGCAGCAAGAAATAAACAAATAATTCCAATTACAATAAATGTGGTTCCTCTTGTAATTACTTTATTTCGTTCTTTTTGAATTTGACGAAAGTTTTTTTCAAAATGATCATGTAATCTTTTAGTTATAATTTCTTCTTCTCTTTTATCTCTCAATTTTTCTTCAATTAATAAATTCAATTGAAGTTGATCATTATTTCCATAGCGTGTTGCTCGTTTTGTTTCATCTAAAAAATCCTGAGATAGTGCTCTTTGTGAATTTGGCCTAGGATCAAAATCAGAATATAAATCATCATAGCCATCTAACCATAGACTAACTTCTGATTTTTTTAATAATTCTTTTTGTTTTAATTCAAAATCAGTTGGTACATTTTTTCTTTTAAAAATAGAATGTCTTTTAATTGCCATAAATATGCCTCATATTTAGAGTATATGTTGTAAGTTTTGCATAAAATAAAAAACTTAGCAACTTTGCCATATATAAATTAATCCAAAAGATACTTAAATACTTTTTGTATTATACTAATGTGTTTCTAGTTATTGCCTTAGGAACTTTATTATCATTAGTAATTGGAATTATTTCTGGTTTAATTCCTAGTCTGCACATTAATAACATTATTTACATTATTAATTCAATTAGTTTTAACCCAGAATTAAAAGCAATTATTTTTATTCTATCATCAATAATATTTTCGTTTTTAAATTTTATTCCTAGCACTCTATTTTCTATTCCAAATAGTGACAATTTTGTTGGTTGTTTACCAGCACAAAAATTAGCATTGAAAGGAAAAGCATATTTTGCAATTCAACTATATTTAACCGGAATAATTAACTCAATTATATTTGGATTGCCAATAATTATTTTATTTTTTTTATTAATAAATTACTTAATAAAACCAATTGAGTTATTAACGCCGATTATTTTAATTATTGGGTTAATAATATTATTCTTTCAAATAAAAAACTATTTTGGAATATTAATAATTATTTTTTCCGGATTGATTGGTTATTTTGCTTTAAATTTTGCCTTTGTTGAAAATCCTTTATTAGTTATGATATCTGGATTATTCGCATTAAGCAATTTATTGTTTGCAATACAAAATAAAATTAAAATATTGCATCAAGATTTTGAAATCGAGGAAACAAAATTATTTACTAAAATTAAAATAGGGATTGTTGCACCCTGTTTATCAATATTTGTTACTCTATTCCCTGGGCTTGGAAATGGTTTTGCAACCTACTTTGGAACTAAACTTTCAAACCTAGATGACCAAGGCTATATTATGTTAAATGGAGCAATAAATATTTTAGTTATGATTCTATCTTTTTTTACTGTTTTATTTATTGAAAAATCACGAACTGCCTCAGCTATTTTCTTTGAACAATATACAAAAAATACTTTCATTTTTTCTTTTGGTTGGGTTTTATTCTTCTGTTTATTGGGTATATTTTTAGGCTATTTTTTAAC
>CAIWXP010000114.1 GCA_903916665.1 Candidatus Iainarchaeum sp.
AAATGGTGCAAAAAGAGCAAAATAATTTACCCTGGGTAGAAAAATATAGACCCAATACTTTGGAGTCTGTTTTTGGAAATAAACAGGTTATTTCAAGATTAAAAAAATATGGTGAAGATAAAAATTTGCCCAATATGATATTTGCTGGTAGCGCAGGTACTGGAAAAACTACTTCTGCTTTGGCTTTGGCAAGACTATTATTTAAAGAAAATGCAGAACGAAATTTTTTAGAATTAAATGCTTCCGATGATAGAGGAATTGATGTTGTTAGAAAAACAATAAAAGATTTTGCAAGAACTTTGCCTTTAGATGCAGATTTTAAAATAATTTTTTTAGATGAGGCTGATGCTTTAACAAATGAGGCACAACAGGCTCTTCGTAGAACCATGGAAAAATATACAAAAACATGTAGATTTATTTTATCCTGTAATTATTCCTCAAAAATTATTGAACCCATTCAATCAAGATGTGTTGTTTTTCGTTTTAAACCCTTAGAAAAAGAAGCAGTTATTGAAAGATTAGAAGAAGTTGTGAAATTAGAGAAATTAAAAATTGATTCTAAAGCAGCAAATGCAATATTCTATGTTTCTTTGGGGGATATGAGAAAAGCAATTAATATTTTACAAGCCTGCAGTACTTTGGATTCATCAATTAATGAACAGGATGTTTATAATGTTAGTTCAAGGGCAAGACCTGAAGAAGTAAAGAAAATGATCCTATTAGCAAAGGATGGAAAATTTAAAGAATCAAGAGATAATTTATATAAATTAATGTTTGAATATGGAATGTCCGGAGAAGATATAATTAATCAAGTTTATAGAGAAGTTATTGATTTTTCAGAAGATCAAATTAGTATAAAAGATAGAGTTAAATTAATAGAAATAATTAGTGAAATAAATTTCAGAGTTTCTGAAGGTGCAAACGATAAATTGCAAATCGAAGCAATGCTTGCAATGTTTAATATAAAATAAAGAAATATATTTTTTGGTGATTTAATGGGTGAAGTTTTAGGGGATCTTTTTAAGGATGAAAAAAAGAAATCAGTAAGATCAGTATCTAATGAAGATGTTGCAAGAGAATTGCAGGATGTTATTAATAGTCCCAAGAAAATAGTTTTGCCAGAGCAAGAAGAAGAACCAAAGGATGTTGAAATCCAAAAAATAGATTCAAAACATTTTGATGATTTAAAAAATGCAATTGATGCAACAAAAGGAATTAAATCAGATTCTATAGATGATAGCCAAAAAACAATTATTGCAAAATATAACCAAGTAACAATTTTTAAAATTGCAAATTCTCCTCTTTTACACTACGAAATACCCGTACCAAAAGCAAACACCAGTGAACAGGACATTATCAACACAATAAAAGAAGCTGCAACAAGAATTATTTCTTTAGCGCCCTATAAAATTAGAGATGAAAAACAAAGATGGAATGTTTATTACCAAAAAGTAATGGAAATAATTACATCTAGTCCAGAATTAAAAATACCTGAAGGAATGGCTAGTTTTTATGCAGAAAGTGTTGTTAGAGAAATGGTTGGTTTTGGTAAAATTGATTTGTTATTAAAAGATGATTTATTAGAAGAAATTATGATTATTGGACCCAATGTACCAGTCTACGTTTTTCATAGACAATACGAAATGATGACTACAAATATTATTTTTTATACTGATAAAGAAATTCAGGATATTGTGGGAAGAGTAGCAAGATATGCTGGAAGAAGAATAGATTATTCTCAACCATTATTGGATGCTCGTTTACCAGATGGTT
The DNA here is from genome assembly GCA_903916665.1 of Candidatus Iainarchaeum sp. Taxonomy (GTDB): domain Archaea; phylum Iainarchaeota; class Iainarchaeia; order Iainarchaeales; family 0-14-0-20-30-16; genus 0-14-0-20-30-16. The sequence goes on from CAIWXP010000114.1 coordinate 1,774, forward strand.
CAAGAGTAAATGCAACTTTACCTCCTGCTTCTGTTGAAGGTTCAACATTAACTGTAAGAAAGTTTAGAGAGGACCCCTATACAATTATTGATTTAATAAATCATAAAACTTTGGATTCCTATGTTGCTGGTTTTTTATGGACCTGTGTTGAAGGATTAAGTGTTAAACCTGCAAATATTGTTATTTCTGGAGGAACTGGATCTGGAAAAACAACAACTTTGAATGTTTTATGTTCTTTGATACCAGAATACGAAAGAATAATTTCAATTGAAGATACTGCTGAGTTAAACCTTCCTTTAAAACATTGGATTAGATTAGAAGCTAGACCTCCTGGAATTGAAGGTACTGGTGAAATTACATTGGAAATGTTAACAAAGAATGCGTTGCGTATGCGACCTGATAGAATAATTGTTGGTGAAGTTAGAGGTCCAGAAGCAGAAGCATTATTTACTGCGATGAATACAGGACATGACGGTTCAATGGGAACGTTGCACGCAAATTCAAGTGATGAAACCGTTGTTCGTATAACTAGTCCTCCAATGAGTGTTCCTAAAATGATGTTAGCTGGATTAGATATGATTATTGTTCAAAATAGATTACATGATAGACGAAAAGGAACAATAAGAAGAATTGTTGAAATTTCTGAAGTTTCGGGAGTAATAGAAGAACAGGTTAAAACACAAAGAATTTTTGAATGGGACCCAAAAAGAGATAAATTATTTGATACATCAATTCCTTCTAGAGTGTTAAAAAATATTTCAACCTATTCTGGAAGAACTTCTCAAAATATAAAAGATGAAATTGATAATAGAGCACAATTTTTTGATTTATTATTAGAAAAAAATATTAGAAAAAAAGAAGAGTTAGCAACCTATATTGCAAAATATTTTGAATCATAAGTGAATCCTATGGCATATAATCAAACATTTGTAAACGACACAAGTAAAAATAAAGTGGAAATTCAAGAACACTTGGACATGACTAAAGTCGATGCAATAGTTTCAAGAATAAAATCAAAATATGAAAAACAGGGATTATTGGAAGATCCAGATTCAAAAAATTTGAGAGAATTGAGAGGGTTAATTGCAGAAGGTAAAAGAGCAAAAATAGAAATATTGAAACCATCTGATTTGAGCTATAGTTTTAATCCTTTAGTAAGAAAAGTTGGTGAAATTTATACTAAATTTAGCAAGTTCTTTGATTTCATTTCAAAGAAAATATTAAGTGCTATGCCAGAATCAAAACTATTGGCCTATGAACTATATTCTGCAGATATGAATTATAGTGTTTCACAATATTTGGCAATATCTTCTGTGATATTATTTTTTGTAAATACAATATTAATAATCGCATTTTTTGCAATATTTTTATTATTGGGCATTACATTTTTGGTTCCCTTAGCATTAACTATAATGTTATTTATTGCAAGTATATTTGTTGTTTTAAAATACCCTACGTCAGTTGCAAAAAAAAGAGCAAAGGAAATAGATACACAATTACCTTTTGCATTAAGACACATGGCAACATTATTAAGAGCGGGTGTTGATTTATATAAAGTAATTAGAACAGTGGCCGTTGCAGACTACGGTGTTTTATCTCAAGAATTAACAAAAACAGTAATGGAAGTTGAGGAAGGGCAGGATATTAAAGATTCTTTAAGGGCTTTGGCATTAAGAACTAAGTCCTTTGCTTTAAAAAACGCAGTAAGTCATTTATTACGAGCATTGAAAAGCGGGGGAAATTTATCTGACGTAATGAATACAATTGCCGACGATGTATCCTACCAAATATTATCAGAAATAGAATCTTTTTCTGGTAAAATGAATTTTTTGGGAGTAATTTATATTTTTGCAGGAATTGTTGTTCCTGTAATGACTGCAATATTATCAGGAATAAGAAATGCACCATTAGGATCTGGGACTTCTTTCCTAGATGCTTTGCCATTAACTCCAGTAGTAATAATGTTATTATTTTTAGTTGCATTTCCAATTATGTTATTTGCAATAACAATGTATGTAAAAAGTATAAGACCAAATTTGTAGTGAGACTATGTTTAATATAAAATTAATGATGGAAAAATATCAAACAATAATGTATAAAAATAAAATCAAGGTAAATATTAATCTTTGGTTTTTAATTGCAGGAATTTCTGGAATAGTCTTGATGATTTTGACCATGATTTTTGCAAACATAGTTTTAGGTTTGGTTGCTTTATTTTTTGTGGTAGATTTATTTATTGGTTATCCATTAATTTTAGATGAGAAAAGAATTTCAGAAATAGAAAAGAATTTTCCAAATGCTTTAAGAGAAATTGCCTATTTATTAAAAACAGGTGGCACCTACGAATATGCTATAAGAGAATTAACTAGCTATGATTATGGCCCATTAAATGATGAATTAGAAAATGTTTTATTAAGATTAGAACAGGGATATAATTTTGAAGATTCATTAAATATAATTTCTGAAAATGTAGAATCAAATATTGTTAGAAAAACAATTGCTATTGTTATTGATTCTATTAAATCTGGTGCATCGTTGTCTGATATTTTAGAAGATCTTTCAGAAGATATGAGAAAATTATATAAATTAGAAATTGATAGAAAATCAAAAACAATAATGCAAATGTTATTTATTTTCGCAGCGGGTGTATTAATTGCTCCCGCAATCTATGGATTAGTAGTAACATTAATTGATTTCCTAATGAGTGTAACCATAGGTGCAGGTTTAACTTCTGCTGCAGTAGCTGCTCAAGCAGTTGGTGTTAGAGATCTATTAGAAAACGTTCTATTAATTTTTATTTTTATACAATCTTTGTCTTCGGCAGTAATTGTAATATTAATGAGAGAAAGAAGCTATGCAAAAATTTTGTTATATTTGCCAATATTTTTGTTGTGTGCCTACACTGCGTTCTATGTTGTTATGTTTTTATCGAAATATTTATTAATTGGAATGATGTAATTTTAGTGATAGTTTATGAATAAAATTAAGTTTTTAAAGGAAAATAAAGCACAAACGGCTTTAGAAGTTATTTTAATTGTTGGTGGCGTATTAGTATTGGTAACTGTCATAGGTTATTATTTAAAAACAAAGGTAGTAGAAACACAGGATACTAATAAACTTATTGACATTATGAATAAAACAGCTGGAAAATAATATTTATAAATTATATTGGGGGAATTAAAATGGGAAGAGAAGCAATAAAATTTTTAAAAGAAAATAAAGCACAGGGTGCTTTGGAATATCTATTAATTATAGGTGGTGCGATAGTATTAGCTGCAATAGTAATTGCAATTGTTGTTAATGTTGCTAGTAAACCAAAAACAGATATAAACACATATTCGAATCAATATGATCAAACATTAGCAGATGCAAATAAGAATTTACAAAAATAAATAGGTGCATTTATGTTTTTAAAAGAAAAGAGGGCTCAGGTATCGTTTGAGTACCTCTTAACTATTGTTTTTGCAATTGTTTTGGTTGCAATAGTTACTGTGTTTGCTTTACAAATGCAGGGTATTGGAAACATCGCTAAAGATAGAATAGCAGAAACAAAAATAAAATATTTTGAGAAAATTTTTGGCTGAATGATATGTATGAATATTTGGTTATTAATGCAGCAATTGTTTTTATTGCATTGTTTTATTCAACAATAACTGATATTCGTTCAAGAGAAGTTTCAAACTATATTTCTTTAGGATTATTAGCCTATGGAACAGTTGCGAATTCAATTTATTATCTTATAACAAAAAGTTATTTGTCAACTATTTATTTTTTAATTTTTGTTGCATTAACTTTTTTAATTTGCTATTTATTTTGGAAGCTAGGAATATTTGCCGGTGGTGATGCTAAATTATATTCTGGAATTGCCGCAACCATTCCCATATTAAATATTTCATTGATTAATAACGTGAGTTCACAGATTCCATTTGTATTGTCTTTATTTTTATTGTCAATTATTTTAATGTTGCCCATAGCTGTTGGAAAATTAATTATTGGTTATTTTAAGAGTGTTAAAATAAAAGAGTTTGTTTTAAAAAATATTAAAGAAAGTGCATTAAAGTTTATTTTAAATATAACCTACGTTGTAGCATTGTATTTTATTTTTTCATTTTTTCATTATCCTCTCTGGATGTTTTTAATAGTTTCAATAATATTGGGTTTTATACCCAAAATAATTAGATATCCTATATCAGTAATATTATTTGTTGTTTCTTTATTGTTAAATCCATTAAATACATTTTATATTATGATATTTTCAATAATTGCAGCATTTATTTTAGGTTTAATAATAAAAATGTTTGTTTTGTCTAGATCTGGAGTATTAAATTACTCTAAAAATGTTTCAGAATTAGTTGATGGTGACCTATTGGCACATCCTTTAATAAAAAACAATAAAGGGAAATATGAAGATTTAAAATTTAGTTTTTGGAATGAATTTAAGTTAGCCTTTAAAAAAAGCTTAAAAGAGGGCCCAAATGCTCTAAATTCTATGTTAAATAGGAGAAAGGATTTATATTCCAAAATTGTTATTAATAATAACTTGGCTTGCGGTTTAACTTTGGACGAGGTTAAATTATTAAAAATGCATTATATTGATGATAAAATAGAGTTAAAAGAAACTACTCCTTTGGTACCGAGTATTTTTTTAGCCTATGTTTTGATGATTTGTTTTGGTGATGTGGTATGGCTTCTGTTTTCTTTAATAAAATAAATGACAAAGGACAACTAAGTGTTGAGTTTATTTTAATTATTTTGGTAGTACTAATTTTGATAGAAGTTATTATATTGCCTTTAAGAGATTATTCTGAAGCAAGTATGAAAGATATAACTAATATTAGTTACTTAGAATCAAATATGCAAAAACTTCAACAAGCCATTAGTGATTTAAACAGTTATAGTGAAGGCAAATTAGAAGTTAAATTGCATATACCCGAAGATAGTAATTTTTACATTCATTCCTATAGTCTTTTGTACACTGATGTTTGGACCTATGTGTCCTATAATCAAATAATTTATTCTAATGATATAAATGTTTCTGATTGCAATAATAATATTTGTCAAAAAGATATTTTTATTGGTGCTCTAGGGATTAATGCGCCCGATACTTTTACTTCTAATAAAAGAACCTGTACAGGAAGTGGGCATTATATAAATTGTGTTTTAATACCGATTAGTGATAGTGGATATTTTTTTAATGGTCCATTAGATCAAACAATAATTATGCAAAAATCATCAGATGGAAAAATTACTTTATACAGATCGTGATTTTATGAATAAAGGACAAATATCAATAGATTTACTTTTAGCATTGGTTATGTTTTTAGTAATGATTGGGTTTTTATTAAATTACACCAATGATTTTGTTTCTGTTTCTCAAGATTATCAAAGCAATGTTTCTGGTTTTAATAGTTATATTAAAAGCTATGATTTTATGAAAAGTGTGAATTTTTCGCCAAATACTCATTATTTAATAAATTTTAATCAGGATATAAATTATGATAATAATGCATTAATTTTTGATTTAAATAATAATTATACCATAGACCTAAATTATATTAATTGTGATAGTTTAAATAGGACGTGTCAAAAATGAATAGAAAAGGATTTTTTATTTCTATTGATTTAATAATAACTTTGGCAACCGTTATTTTATTATTTGGGTTATTAGGTGCCTATTTACATGAAGGCATTCAAGATTATGCAAACTATAAAGAAGATATTAAAATGCAATCAACAATGAACATTGTTATGAATAGATTGGCAGATTCAAATTATTCCTGTGATTTATATTCTAACAATGATGAAATAATTAAAAAAGTAAGTTTTTGTATACCATTTGGTAACAATATTAAAGGATTATTTTCTGACTTAGATTATAATATAAGTATGGGTTGTTATAGTTGTTTTAAAGGCGCTTGTTCTTTTGCGGGTTGTTTTGGTTATGCGCCTTTAGATCCATCAAAATCTAGTAATTATATTGCGAAAGATATTTATTTAATGGCGCCTAAAGCAAAGGGTTTGGCAAAATATAATTATTTAAATTGTTTTTTAAATAAATGTACGGATATTTCTGGAAACGATATAAATACATTAGTGAGAGTATATGTTTGGAAATAGTAAAGGTTTAATATTTATTTTGGATTTGATTGCGGCAGTAGCCGTAATAACTATTGCGTTGATATTTATTGTGCAGGTTAAACCTGAAAATACTTTGAAACAACAAAATGATTTAGTATATTTAGAAGCACAAAATTATTTGATGCACGTACCTTTAACAAATACCTACGATATAAACAAAAATTACATCTGCAGAAATTATACTAGGCTATATATTGCAACTTTGAATACTATGGTTAGTGAAGATAAAAACATATGTACAAATGTGATCGGGTGAAATTATGAAAGGATTTTTTAGTGTGGCATTGATAATATTTGTTCTTTTCATAACTATGTTTTATGTAACTATAAAAGAAACTTCAAAACCAATAATGTTTGACGACTCCCCTAGATTATTAGCATTAAAATCAGAAGAAGCATTTTTAACATTGGATCAAAATTTAACCTATAATTATATTGATTATAAATATTCTATTCCTTTTGATTGTAATACAAAAGGTACCAATAATTCTGATTTCTCACAATATTTGGTAACAAATTATTCTGGAACAAACATAAAAAAAGCCAATGATTATTGTACTGTAAAAGTAAGAAGTGGAAATTTTAGTACAATAACATCAAATACTTTTGATGTGAACATATCTGCAAATATCAATTGTACATATGCTAAGGATTCTGATTTAAATTATAGCATGCAAATACAAACAGATCTAAACTTTCATAAAAGATATCAATCCTATACTGATGGTGGGTTTTGTCATTTTATATTAACTGACTTAGATTCACAAACAGTCTATGTAGATAAAAATAATCTAGTAGTAATAAATCTTTACCATTAAATATTATTTACATTGCTTCTAATACTTTGATTCTATCTTCTAAAGGCGGATGAGTACTAAATAAATTACTTAATGATTTTCCACTTATAGGTGATGCTAAAAACATATTTGCAACTGTTTTATTTGCAATTGTTTTATCATGTGTTTCATAGTATTTACCAATTTTTTTCAATGCGCTAATTAACCCTGTATTATCTCTTGTTAATTGAACTGCACCTGCATCTGCCATATATTCTCTTTTTCTAGAAATAGCTAATTGAACTAAATTTGCAACAATTGGTGCCAATATTGCTAATACAATACCAATTATTAAAAAAACAATATTTTTATTTTCTCGATCTCCACTTGAAAACCAAAGCGATCTTAAAAATATTTCTGATATTATTGCTACTAGGCCAACTAGGATAACTGCCAAAGTAACAAATCTAATGTCAAAGTTTCTTATGTGCGTTAACTCGTGAGCTAGCACCCCTTCTAGTTCTTTATCTGTTAATAATGTCAAACAGCCCTCAGTAACACAAACCACTCCATTTTGAGGGTTTCTTCCTGTTGCAAAGGCATTGATCTCTTGAGAGGGCATGATATATACTTTTGGCATGGGCATTCCAGCAGCCAAAGTTAAACCGTTTACCAAAGAATTTAAGTGATTGTATTTTTTATCCGTTGTTTCAATTGCTCCTACACTGGCCAATGCAATTTTATCTGAAAAATAATACCCTATCCAAACATATATTAGTGAGAATATTATTCCAACTATTAAAAATAAAAATGTTAATTCTGGATTATAAACTAAGGAAATAACATACATTAGTCCAACAATAATTAAAACTATGCCTATCAAAAGAATCCATGATTTTATTTTATTGTTTCTTATTTGATCATAGAAACTAATTTTTTTATAGGTTTCTGCATATTCCTTATAGTTCATTCAAATCACTTTAAAAATAAAAAAGATAGGAAGTGGAATTAGAATTCCACTTTTACATTTTGTCTTTCTGTTTGTGTTATTTGTAAATAATCTTTTTGTGCTTTTCCAAATAATTTTGCAAACAACATACCAGGGAATAAAGTAACTGTGTTGTTATATACTAAAATTGAATCATTAAAAAATTGTCTAGTATACGCAATTTTACTTTCTATATCACTTAATTCTTGTTGCAATTGAGCAAAGTTTTCATTAGCTTTTAATACAGGATAATTTTCGGCAATTGCGAAAATGCTTTTTAATGCACTTGATATTGCATCGCTTGCTTTAAATTTTGCATCTAAACTTTTTGCACCAACCATTGCAGCTCTTGCATTTGCTAAGTTTTCAAAAATTCCTTTTTCATGTTTTGCATAACCTTTAACAGTTGCAACCAAGTTAGGAATTAAATCACTTCTTTTTTTCAATTGAACATCAATTTGACTAAATGCGTTATCTATTCTATTACTCAATACAACAATTTTATTGTAATAATATATTAATAAAACTACTATTACTGCAATAATTGCTATAATAAGCCAAATCCACCAGAACATTCTGATACCTCCACACGAAAATTAGATAATAATAATATAAATTAGATATTTAAAAGTTTTTCTATAAAAATAAAAAAAGAAGGAGTATTTTACTCCTTAATACAAGCACCTGCTTTGTCCATTACATTAAATTCAGGAATATTATAACTAACATTATCGCAGACATATCCTTGCGGGCATTCTTTTGTAATTGTTAAAACATTTTTATCACTACTACAATAGGCTTCTTTAATAGTGGTGTTTGAAACACAACTATCATTTTGACCGTCCACAATTTGACCATAGCTATTTTTTTGATAGGCTACACTAGGCGTAAATATATCAATTGATCCGTCAATATCAATACAAGATTCTATTTTTGGATTATCAATTTTTTGTTTACATGCTGCGCCCTCTTGCATTTTTCCAGAATCTGTTGTAAATAATAAATGATCTAAGCAAACAAAATTATTTGGGCAACTCAAGCTGTGTTGTGCAGGACCTTGACTTGAACAAAATGCTTCATTTATTGAATTATCGGTAGCGCAGGAATCAGAAAATGATGCTGTGTCTCCAATAGAATTAGTTCCAATTGTTATACCAGGTGTAAGGGTAGGATCAACAGAATTAGTATCAGAATCAATACAAGTTATTTTGTTGGGGTCAGGTACTTTACAACTAGCAGTATTGTATTCAACACCATTATAATCAATGGTATCATAGCCACATAATTTTCCAGTAGTTTCACAGTTTATTTCTGATTCTTTAATATTATTGCTATTATTAATTTCGCAGGTTCTTTGTATAGCAATATTCCCGCTACAATAATTTACATAATTATTTATGTTTCCAAATATATCTGTAATACTGACACCCCAATCCAATGCATTACAAATTATTTTATCATTTACTTGTGGTTTACAAGCACCATTATCACAGCCAAATCCGCTTGGGCAATCAAAAGTTTTATTTGTTAATTCCAAACCATCACAATATGCTTTAGCTATTGCTTTATCAGAACTACAATAATCATAGGAATAACTTTCTTCTCCAAAAGAATCTGTATATGTACCTTGACTTTGTTTTAATAAATTATTTTCGTCAGGAGCATTACATTTTTTTAGAGCTGGATTACCTATTGCACAACTACCACTAGTATATTGTCCAAAAGGAGTATTTAGACTACTTTCTTTACATTCTTTTCCATACAATGTACAATTAATTTCTTTAGATTTTGCTTCATTATTGTCACAGTAATATTCATTTAAAGTGGTGTGTGTTGGGCAAGTGTCCACATTAGTCATTTCTTCTCCAAATATGTTTTTAGAATTAATATAACCAGGATTATCCATGTCTATTTTATTATCAGATTCTTTACAATATATTTTATCTTTGGAAATTGTGCTTTGGCATTTTCCGTTGTTACACAATGTGCCTGGTGAACAAGTATAATCTTTTTGTTTAACTTCTTTATTTTCACAATAATATTCAATTAATGTATTATCATCAACACAATTGTCATTTGCAGAAATATTTTTTCCAAATTGATTTGTTGCAGTTACATATCCAAAATTTTCATAGTCTAAACCTTTATCAGAATCACTACATTGCATTAAATCTGGATTTGGTATTTCACACTTTCCTCCAGATAAATCGGTTCCAGGAATTGGTTCATCAACACAACCCATATTTTGATCAAAACAAGAATAATCTTTTTCGCCATCACAGGTTTGTTCATGCAGTATTGTACCGTATTGATCACACCAATCAGTTAGTTTACTAGATTCAAATGTTTTTTCAATACCTAAAATTGAATAGGTTGTTTTGTAAACTACAAATCCAGGCATATTGATATCAAAACCCTTATCTGAATCTACACAGGTTGGTTTTATATCGCTAGAAACACATTTTCCACCCATACAAATTTTTCCATCCTGTGAACAATCATAGTTATAGTTTTCATAGTAATCATGTCCAATAAATAAATCACTTTGAACACATTTTTGTTCGACTAATGTAAAATCATCATTTGCACCGGTTGCATCTTTTAAGCAAACATCATTTACTGTAATTTTTGCAGAACTATCAGAAGTAGAATAAACTACAGAACTCGCATTGTCAGTTTCTTTAACACTAGGATTTTTTGAATCATTGTCAAAACAACTAGTAAAATCATCATTGGTTGGAACACATTTATTTTCAACACATTTTCCTGATTTGAATCCTTGTAATTGCCCCACAATTCTACAATCAACATTCCATTTTTGGCCTAAAGGATTTGCAAAGAAACCATTATCTAATTTATACTGCGGTCTTATACAATAATTTTCTGTTAATGTGATTCCATTATTTTGACAAAAATCACTTTCTGTCCAAACCAAATCATTAAATTTATAGGCTACTTTTCCAGCTTCCAAATAACCATTTAAAGGAGCAGTTTCATCACTATCAAAACACCAAACATCACATTTTTCTGTACTGTCCAAAGTATAATACTTTCCACTATATACATTAGAAGTTAAACTATTATTATTTTCATTGGATTCTTTTACTTCGTTATCTGTATCCAATGTTATTTTCACAGGATATGTTTTATCTAAATCCATATTAAATCTCATTGTATTTAATTTTAAATCATCAGAATAGGTAACACATTTTCCTGCAGCTATGGTTCCGTTTTCTAAAGCATATCTTATTTTAATATTTTGATCATTTGACGAAACAATAAAATTAAATTCTCCGTTAAAATCGTCTTTCCCATTATTACAAATATCAAAATAAATTGAATTTATACAATCTTGACTTTTTGCTGTTGAATAAATTTTACCTACGTTTAAATCGATATTTTTTATTTTGTTTTCCATACATATTCCAAAATTACAAGTTTTGTTTAAAGGGCAATCAAAATCTTTGTAACCAATGACTTCATTCAGTATATTATTAAATATTGATTCGTTTAATTGTTCTTTTGTTAATAATAAATATAATTGATTATAATTTCCATATTGTTTTTTAACTGCTGCAATAACTGCATCTGCCTGTTGTGTTGTCAATCCTTTATTATACATTATTTGTTTTATTTTGTCTACTATTACTAAATCTAGTTTTGCTTTAAAAAGATCATAACTCATGGAATTTGTTTTACAAAAAGAATTTTTATTTTTATTTAAATCGCAGGTGTCGGAATAGGTATAACAACCTTTTAAACCTTCAAATTCATAGTATACTGATGTGTTTCCTTTGTTATATATGTCAGGACTAATTTCAGAATCATAGCAACCAATAATAGAATTTGGTTTTTTTGCAGCTTCTGCTTTTTTACAACCTTCTAAATCAATATAATTATCAGTAAATATGTTAAATAAATTATAATCTGGTTTTAATCTAATTAGATTATTACTTATTCTTCCAGAATTAATTAGTGTTGTATTTATTGCATTATTTTTTAATATATTTACATCTATTTGCTTAATTGGCACTGGTTTAATTGGCATAACAAATAGTCCTGTGTTTGTTATTCCATTGTTATCAAAAACATATATGCTTGCAAAAAATAAAACAAAAACTAGACTAATAATTAAAACAGTATAAATTTGATATCTCATATTATCCCTCTTTCATTACTTAATTATATTAGAGAAAAAGATTTATATACTGTTTGATATGAGATAATAAAAATAAAAAAAGGGAAGAAAGTAGATATTACTTCTTCTTTATTTTGTGCTTAATTCTGAATTCTGCTCTGTCGCATTCTCTACATTTCAAAGGTTTGCCCTTTGGACTTCTTTGTTTTGCACCACAGTTCATGCAGATCCATACATCTTTAATTATTCTATCGTTTGCTTCTTTAAATACAACCATTAATATCACCAAGTATTTGAGTGCGCCTACCCGGATTCGAACCGGGGATATTCGCCTTGTAAGGGCGACATCTTAACCGCTGGATCATAGGCGCTCAAGCCACAATTAACCAAAAGGAATATAGCTTAGGTTAAACCGTTTTCAATAAAAACATATAATTAGGCTATATATAATGTGTACCCTAGGTTTTATAAAGTTTATTCTTATTTCTAAACTATGCCGTAAACTATTGCAAATAAGGCCAAAACATAGAATGCCCTTAAAATCTCGAATTTATCAAAAGCACTTACCAATTGGGCAATTATAATAATTGGCAAATATAGTATTAATATTAGTATAATAATTGCAATTTTACTACCAAAGTTCTTTTTCCATTTCTTTTTTATGTGATCTTCAATGGTATTAAAAATATTTTTTGTGTCTTGTTTACTAGGTATGGAGTTATATAATACACAAATTCCTAAATAATTTAATACGAAAAACCAAAGCAAATTAGACCCAAATGCTAGTTTTGCAAAATAAAACAATATTGCTCCAATAACAAAACCTAAATAAAAAGGCGCCAAAGCTATTAATGACATTCTTATTGGACCTGTTTGATCATGCTTTACATAGGATTCTCGCAAACCAAAACTTAGTTTACTTACCTTGACTCGTAATACCAAGCAGCTAATTAAATGTGAAAATTCATGCACTATGACTCCTGGATAAAATAAAAATCTAAACATATTTTCACTCATTGGATTCTAGAATTTGTTTAACTCTTGTTTTTGTTTTACTTAAATGATAAAATCCCAAATTATCTGGTTTGTTTTCAAAAAATCTATTAACCAAATCATAGTAATTTTTGGCTTCATCTTCACTAAAATGTAATTTTACATCAAATCCTTGATTAATTTGTTTTTTAAAATATTTTATAAATTCCACCAATATAAAATCAGAAGGATGTTGTCCAAGTTCTTGTCTAAATTTTTTACTTTCTTCTGTTTCTTTTTTTGCATCCCAAAATTTACCTTCTGCATCTTGAGAATATTGTGTTCGCATTCTTTGAATTGCGTAAATATTTATATTTGTTCCATGAACCTCAAAGCCAATAACTACTCGTGGCTTACCTGTTGAATCTCGTAAAACAAAATGTGGTGCAAATCTTGTCGTGGGCACTATTGGATTTCTTATTTTTCTTTCCAAATCTCCATACCACCACAAAGAATGCATATCTATTTTGTGTGTATCTTCACGCTTAACTTTTTGTTTTAAAAATGGTAAAATTTTTTTTGCTAATATTGCTAAATTTGGCATAGTGGTTCACTTTTTGGTTTTATTTTACGTTGATGTTTTTTCTACTTTCTTTCTTTAAAATATGTGTTGCTATTTTTAATGCTTTTATAGTTGAGTTATATTTTTCATTTTGTCCAATTTTAAAATGTAAAATTGCATTCTCATAATTAACCCATTTAACTGCTTCGATGTCTTTGTTTAATTTAAATTTTCCATTTCCAGAATAGTTTATTAAATTATAAAAATATGTTTTTCCTTTTCTAAATTCGTTAGACTCTTTGTTTTCTATACGTTCATCTATAGTATTGTCAAAATATGCAAAATGTATATTAGTTATATCTGTGCCAAAATTAATTCCTAATTTTTCATTAATTTCTTTAGATAGGTTTTCTTTTAACGATTCATTTATTTTTATTTCTCTTTGGGGGAAATACCAATGACTTAAAGATTTTGCTGATTGAACAATTAAATATTGTATTTCTTTATTGTGTTCTCTGTATATTACTGCAACACTTACAGGTTGATAATTTTTATTTTTGTATAGTTTTAATATTTGTGTTTTAATTTCATTATTATTCATTTTATTTTCACAATCCTATTTTTGTTTTTTATCAATTTCTTTTGCTAATTCTTTTAATTCTTTCATTGTTTGTGCAGTTTGTGTTTCAATATATTGAACAATTTGAGTAAATTGTGTTCCAACCAAATGAAACTTATGATTATAGTGTTGAACAATTCCTCTTGCTAAAAGAACTTCCAAATAGTAATTTAATGCATTTCTACTAATTCCTGTTGATTTACTCAATTCAGGAGAACTTTGAGGGTTTTTCTTCAATTCTTCAATAATTTTAGCAAATTTGTCTTTATTTTTATCAAAACCAAGAGCTTCTAAGAAAGCATATTCCAAAGATCCGGAATGTTTTTCATAGTGCATAAATATTCTTATTTCTTGCATTTTTTCACCAAATAATCGAAAAATATATATTTAAGGTTTAGTAATATAGTACTAAGTGTTTTTGTATAAACATAAGTTAAGAGAAAAAGATATTAAAAAGATTCCCTTTTTTGTTGTATTATTTTCTCTTATGACGTTAGTTTTGTATTTTTCTGGTTGTATATCGTTTTGTTCTTTAGATTCAAGCAAAGATAAAGAATGTATATCCTATACTGATGCAGTATCTGTTTGTGAAGATATTAGTAAACCAATACCTAATTATCCTATTTGTAGTGATTTTTCAAAATCAAAGGGTTTTGATAGTCTATTTCAAAATGATTGTGAAAAGTTATTCGATGATAAAATATCCCCTGAATTACAATTTGATAATCTAAGTTTAAATACAGAACAATTATCAAACCAATTAAGACAACAAGTAATTAATTCTTGGAAATCTAGTGATAAGATTTCCTACGGTTATTATTTAATAAATAAAGATTGTGATTCTTTTTTAACTAGCAATTTTTCTAATTATAAATATACAATAAAAAAAGAAGTAAGTAATTTAGATGCCTATAATAAAAATACTATTTTTTTAATATTGAGTAGTATTTATTCAACAAGAAAAGATTTAATGGATAATAATATTGAATTATTGCAAGATACTTTGATATATAATGACTATATTGAATTAAATAATATTATGAATGAATTTCAAAAATCTTTTGGAAAAGATATAGAAGTAAAACAGTCATTAATAACAAATACAATTTCATTTTATACAAAATATTATTCCAATAATAAATCAAATATAGAATTTTCTAATGCACTATCAACATTAAGTTCAAACAATCAAGAAAATTCTCAAATATCTAGTTTTATTGGCTGGTCAGTTGCTTTAGGAGGTGTGATAGGGTTGGGAATAATTAATCCGGCTTCTGCTTTGGTTACCTATATGGTTAATGGTTTTAATTTGTCTGAAGATTTATCCTCAAAAGTATCTCAAGTTATAGATAATGCGTCCGAGAAAACAAATCTTAGTGAGTGGGAAAAATTAAATATTTTGAAGGAAATGTTAATAGATTATGAATCTGCTCACGGAAAATATAGCTATGGAGATAAGGCATTGTTTGAATTGTTTAAAAATATGGATATTCATATATCTGATTTAAAGAAAAATAACTTAAAAATGGCCGATCAATTAACTTCAAAAATTTTGGCTTTAGAAAATGAATTAAATAACAATATTATTGAGAAACAATCCTATGATATATTGTATTCTAAATATAATATTGTTGAATCACCATTAGATTTAAAACAAAAATTAGAAAATATAAAAAATGATGTAACTGCACTGGCCAAATTAAATTATGGTGAAACACATTATTATTTATTATTATTTAATTCCGAATTTGATTCGTTAAAATTACAAACAGATAATTATTTTTCATCAGATTATAAATCATTAGTATCTCTATGTGCTTCAGATATTTTAACCTTAAAAGGTAAAATTATTGATTTGCCAGAATCTCAGGATAAAACAGTAGTACAAAATTATATTAATTTGTTTTTTGATTCCAAAGAGGATACAAAGAAGTTAAACTATTGCGCAAAGATATTAACTTTAATTACCAATAAACAAGATTATTCTTGTTTGTCATCATTTTCAAATTTGTCTTATAATTTAAACCTAAATATGGATTTATCAAAATATACCGAATCAGAATGTTTGCAAGAAATAGATCATTATATAATAGATTCTGAGGACTCAGAAATATATCAAACAATTCAATCACTATATTCAAAATTAAACTCTCAAATGTCCATTTTAAAAAATTTACACAATTCAAGCAACTGTATTTCCAATTCTGATTTTTTTGGATTTAGCTCAAAGGCAAATAATTTATATTATGCCTCAAAATATACAAATAATAATACGTTGTCAGCAATAATCGATACAAACATATTTAAGTTAAATTTAGAGTTATCTAATTTAATTGATAATTTGAATTTAACAATTTCTAAAACACTTAGTTGTTATTTTAAGGATAATTTTGAAATAAATAAAAATAACAAACAAATAATATTTAATAATCCTTTTGGAAATTTTATAAATGATTTTGATTTGAATATAAACAACTATGGCATTACAGATGTTAATAAATCAGATTGTTTAAATGGCTTTAATATATCAAAGGATAAAATAGGTCTAAATTTCAAATGTATTTCCATACAAATGATTTATAGTATTAATTTTAAGAATCTAACTCCTAAAAC
>CAIWXP010000115.1 GCA_903916665.1 Candidatus Iainarchaeum sp.
GGGTAAATCCTTCACCAATAATTAAATCTTTCATTTCTTTATTTTGTCTTATTTTTATTTTTAAAATATTCTTTTCTAAGTTTAAAAATTGAATTTTTTGAACAAATCCTAACTCTAATTCTTGTTTATAATATTTTTCAAAATAAAGAAAGTTAGTATTATTTAATTCTATTTTATATTTTTCAAAATCAGTTATATTTACAGAAGACATTTTAGTTCACCCAAATTATTTATTATTAAATTAGGGCGATATTTTTGTAATTGTTGTTTGGTATATAAAATATCCACCTTTGCGATTGTTTTTGTTTTTGCATTTTTTCCAAATTTTATATCGTTAATATTATCTCCAACATAAATAATATTATTTGGTTTTAATTTATATTGTTTAATAATAATATTTAAACTTTCTGGATTTGGCTTATGTAATTTATACTGATCAGCACACAAAACAAAATTAAATAATGAATATAAATCTCTTAATGTTAATAAAGTTGGTCGTTGTGTGGTGCTGGTTATAATACCCAACATATATTTCTTTTTCAATTCTTTTAAAATGATTTTAGATTTTTCAGGAATCCAATTTTTAGTAATTAAAGTTCTTTTATATAATTTATCCCATTGGTGTGCCATCAAATTTATTTTTGCATCACTATAATTAGGATATATATTTTTTAATAAATCTTTTAATGATGGTCCAAAGAATTGTTTATAAAAATTTTTTGTTTTTCCAAATAATTTTACAAAACATTCCAATTCAAAATCAGTTGTTAATGCAATTGTGCCATCCATATCAAAGATAATTATTTTTGTATTCTTTTTTAAATGGTTAATTTTTTTAGTATCTAAGGATTGCACCTACACCACCAAATGCATTATAAAATTGTTGTCCTTCACTAGTATCTCTCGAAATAAAAGTTATTTCAGTACTGGTTTTTTTTGCTAATTCATAGAAAAATTCTCCTGCATCTAATTCTTCCAGTTCTTCAATATCATAGGATTTACAATGCGGGCATTGTGTTGCTGCAAGAGTAGCAAAGAAATGAGTTTCACAGGATAAACATTCAAAACTAGCTTGATCTACACGTAGATCTTCAGAAACTAGTACTTTTTGCGCCCTTCCACTTTTTAATGCTTCAATAACTTCATTTAAACCATAGGTAGCTAAACTAGTTTTTACTACTTTTTCCATAAATTCATTTACTTCGTGTCTTTCAATAACCATTTCGCTTTCTTTTAACATATCTTCTGACAGATCAATAATTTCCTTTATACCCGATTCATCAGTATAGGTGTTATCTAAAAATCCTAAAACTTTATCTCTTATTCTATAGTCTATTAATCCTTTTTCAACCATTCTTTTCTTTGTATTTCCAGGCCCACCAAATACAAACCCCTTAAATTTCCCTTCCTCATTAATTGGAACAAATATTTCACTTATTTTTTGAGATATTCTTCCATAAAATTCCTGTGCTGCCTCTTCTCTTAAGTGTTCAAATCTATGGGCTGATTGTCCACCAGCTTTAATCTTACCTGGAACAGCAGAACCTAAACGTGCTAGAATTCTATAATTTTTACCAACTAGTTGAGCAATGGTTGCTTCTCGATTGTCAATTGCGATTATTCCATAGATATTATTTGGGGTTAATAGTTCTAACAGAGGCGCCAAGTAAAACTCAGAATCACATCTATATAATTTTGTTCGAAGGTCCTTGGTAGGAACAACATGGAACATTTGTATGTCTGATTTGCCATCTTGCTCAGATACATTGCCAGAAAACAAAGCCATCCCGTTTTTAGGGATAACAAAGTCAGTTACCTTTAGGTACTGTATAAGTCTCCTTAGGGCTCCTTGAACGTTCTTTCTTGTAGTGGCAGACTTAATGTTAGAAGATTGACTTACTTCGTTAATTAATTGGTTCATTACCCCTGATCTATCAGTGCCAAAGGGAACATACAAAGAAATCAATTCAGTGTGCTTTCCTTTATGTTTTTGTAATTCTTTTAATTTACGTTTAAAAATCTCTGTTTCTGCGTCCACAAAATTCACCCAAACTATTGGTTATTTGTTATTTATTTAAAATAGTTAAATTCTTTTATATATAATATATTTAGTTTAATTAGCTTTTTAATATCTTGCCTTTTGTAACCTCAAAGCAATAGGGGAATAAAAGGGACCTCAATTGACTATTTTTTGGGATAATACAATTTATACAATTCTAAAAATTCCACATAATCAATAACAGGTAAATAATAATTTTTGTAATCATCAGAAATTCGTGGGCAAGCTGTGTTAATTAAAAAATTTATACCCAAACCAATTAATCTATTTCCATTAATTTCATTTCCATAGAGTATTACAGATTCTTTTTTTATTATTTTTAATTTGTCTGCAATATCTTCTGCTATTTTAATTCTATTTTGTCCTAGTTTGGAACTAACATATATACCAATAACTTTGCTCTCTAAAAATAATGCATTAAACTTAGGTTTTTTAATGGGCACTATAATTTCAAAATTCCCATTAAAATCATATTTGTATGCCTCTGTGGTTTGTAATGCATTGAAATGAAAATTACCATCACCCAAATAAATTATCGCATCTAATTTATTTGCAATGGTTTGAATGCTGGAACAATCACAGCCTAAAATTTGTGTAGAATTTAATCTGTTTGTGTTTTTTCCTAAAACTATGTCCAATTTTTTGTGTTTTTTTAATTCTTTTATAGTTTCCAAAATAAATTTTTCATATTGTATTGGTCCAACAATTGTGATTTTCTTTTTTGAAAATTCGTTTTCAATATCTTTAACCGTTTTTTTAACATCTTCAATATCAAAAGTATAATAGCAAGGCCAATAAATAACTTCTTGTTTTATTTTTTGCAAAACAAATTTTGTGTGACCAAAATGAATTATAGCATCACAATCAGCTTTCTTTAAATCGGTTTCATAGATATCGCAAGCACCAAAAGTAGTATCGATAGACAAAACAAATTCTTTTTTTGTTTTTTCCAATTCGTGCAATATAATTAACGCATCAGTTTTCAATCCTTCAGGTAATTCTAATAAAAACCTTCGAGCTTTGCTCTTTTTAATAACTCTTTGTAATTCGTTTAACTGTAAATCTAACTGTAACATAATAATATATCCATTATAAGTTATACCAATAAATATATATATTTGATTAAGTATTTATAATTAATGTCAAAAGCCTATTTTATATTTCCAAAACAAGATAGTTCAAAACACAATGTATCTTTAGTGGGTACAAGTTTTCCAACAGGGCCTACATATTTGTACACTTTTGCTAAGAGTATTAATTTTGGAAAATATTCCTTTGGGGCGTGTTTTGATTTTAATTTGCATAAAGAAAAAGATTTATTTAAAATTGTATTGCCTGGTGATTTGGTTTGCATAACTTGTTTTATTTCAAATTATAAAAACACAATAAAATTATCAAAAAAACTCAAAAAACTAGGTGCTAAAGTAGCATTAGGTGGTGCTTGGCCAACTTCTAGGTATAAGCAAATAATTGCAAAAAATTCATTTATAGATTATATTGTTGTTGGTGAAGGCGAGGCAGGTTTAAAAAAAATATTATTTAAAAAAGCACACGAGAAAATTATTGTAGAAAAATCCATACCCTTAAAAGATTTACCAACTATAGATTTTTCTTGTTGGACAAGAAATGATTTTGAATTATATCATAAAAATTATATCAAATATTCTTTAGATAAAACAAAGGTTCTTCCTAATGCTGATTTTTTTATATTTTATGGGTCTTCAAGAGGTTGTACACAAATACCCAGATGTGGTTTTTGTGGCTCAAGATTAGGAGAAATATATTCAACAAGAACAGCAAAACAATTTGTTAGTGATATAAAAAGTATTAAAACGCAAATACCTTACAAAAAGATACATATATTTGATATCTCTGATTCATTTACTAGTAGTTTGGAAAAAATAAATAAATATAAATTTGATAAAACTA
>CAIWXP010000116.1 GCA_903916665.1 Candidatus Iainarchaeum sp.
ATTGGAATGACGGCAATGGTTTTATTCCTGTAGGTTATTTAGCTCCGTGGGGTGCATTTACAGGATCATTTAATGGAAATAATCATACGATAAGTAATTTATTTATTGATAGAAATAGTGATGAGTTAGGATTATTTGGCTACGTACATAATGCAAACATTTATAATTTAAATTTAGTAAATACAAACATTTCAGTAGGATCAGATTATAGTTATATTTCTGGATTAGCGGGCTATGTTGAAGATTCTAATATTTATGATGTTAATATAAATGACATAAATATTTTTGGACCCGGGGCATATTATTTTGGGGCACTATCCGGATACTTTGAAGACTCTAATGTTAATCATGTAAATGTTAGTAATGCAAATGTTTTTGGAGATAAAGATGTTGCTGGATTTTTAGGATATGCTTATGGTTCTATAATTAATGATGTGAATGTTTCTGGAAATATTAATTCATATTATGGTTATGTTGGTGGATTAATTGGTGAAATGGATGATTCAAATATTTTGAATTCTCATTCATCTATGGATATTAATACAAATTATCCCGAAAAAAATGATTTTATTTGTGCTTATTGCACAGAGCAATATGTTGGTGGTTTAATAGGTTACGCATCAACAGACGAGTGGGAATATAACTACATTAAAAATTCAAGTTCATCAGGAAATTTAACAACTAATGGATTTATTGTTGGTGGTTTAATAGGTGGTTTGCGGGATACACAAATCTCTCAATCCTATGCAACAGGAGATGTAAATGCAAATTATTTTAATTATCTAATTATTAATGATGATCAAAATACAAATAATTTGTTGTTTTCGCCAGGTTATACAACACAAAGTGTGCCTATTAATCAAACTGAAGATCATAATGTTAGTGTAAGAATATCGTTTAATAAACCAGAAGTTGACGGACAATATATTCCTGTATTTGCAGATTTAGAAAAAGTATATTTAACCTGTGATGATCAAAATTATTCTCCTAATTCTGCAATATTAAATGATATGAATGATGTTTTAAATGATGTTTTGGAAGTAGATAATAATGCAGTTACATTATCTAACTATGCAACTAATTATTTAGATTTGAATTTTAGTTTGGGTGATTGTTCAAGTGATATCAATTTATATTTAACTGCAAATGTTTATGGAAAAGGTTTGCCAATGGAATATTATAGTAATTATATTTTGGGGCAAGATAAAAATTATATAACTTATTGGACTCCATCAACAGGGCATCCAGACGGAAATACGTATATTACAATGTTAGATGATGATGAAAATTTATATGTATATGCGGATATAACTTCTGACAATACTTTAGATATTGGTTCTGGTTGGATTGATTTCACAATTGGTGCAAATAGATTCCATGTTGATGATTCAAATACAGATTATGGTAATTGTCAATTTGGAATGACTGATAAAGTAAATTACAAACATGAATATTGTAATTTAACAATTCCAAAAAATGATATAAATAATTTAAATCAAGATTTTAATTATAGATTAAGATATTATGGTACTGAAGGTGCTTATGGTGTTGGTGGCTTAATAGGTTATGCAAGTGAAGATACTATTAATGAAACCTATTCTGCTGGAAATGTAAATAGTAATTTAGATAATGTAGGTGGGCTAATTGGAATATTATTACGTTCGGATATAAATAATACTTATTCTACTGGAAATGTAAATGGAAATACCAATGTAGGTGGCCTAATTGGTGGTTTGGAATATAATTATAGTTCAGCAAATTCATATTCTATAGGGTTAGTTTCAGGAAATCAATATGCGGGTGGTTTAATAGGAATTTTATATTCTAGCTCATCAATTATAAATTCATTTACTACTAGTTCAATTTTAGCAAGTGATTCTTATAGTCACAATATTGGTGTAGTAATAGGGCAGTTTTCAACCGACGATACAGAATCAGGATTATATTATTATAATTCTGATGATTCATTAAATTGTTACCATAATAATAATTCTAATGATTATTCTAATGAGGGCTGTACAAAAGTTAATGATGAAAATTATTTTAAAGATAATAATTCAAATGCCCCTTTGAATAGTTGGGACTTTACACATATTTGGAAAATAAATGAAAATGGTTATCCAACATTAAGAATGATTTCATGGACGCCTGTTACACCTCCGAATAATCATTCATCATCTGGTGGTGGATCAAACACAATAACAGTAAATACTTCTGGAATATTAAGAGGAATTTTACAAGGTCAAATAATTGAATTCACTGTTGATAAAAAAGGACATTATGGTATAAAACATAAATTAATTGTTAAAGATATAAACTCAGATTTTAATAGTGTAACATTTGATTTATACTCAACACCAATGAGTTATACCTTATCAATTGGACAAGAAATAAAAAGAGATTATGATGGTGATGGAAATTACGATTTAAGTGTAAAATTATTATCAATTGTAAATGGAAAAGCTAGCTTTGAATTAAAAGCAATAAATGATCCTGTAAATCCAGTCGTTATTGCAGATAAAAATACAAATAACAATACAAATATAAATGTAGATAATAATTCAAATATAAATAGTAATACAAATGTAAATGATAATACAAATTCAGTTATTATTGATAATAACGGGGATAACAATGTGATTAACAATACAAATACTAATGTTGAAAATAATTTTAACTATGGGTTTGATTGGGGATCATTGGTAGTATTGATAATTATCATTATTGTCCTATTTGGTGTTTGGTATTACTTTATTAGAAAGCCAAAGCATCATTATAGACATTTATGAATAACTTGGGCTTTCTTAAGCCCTATCTTCTTCTTTTATCTTCTCTTCTCTTCGGTTACAAGCTTTTAAAAGCTTTCTAGTATTAAATATATAATTATACTTATGATACATTATTAGGGGATTTTTATGGATGCAAGTAGAAAGTTTGAGTTAATTACAAGAAATCTACAAGAAGTAATGGAAGAAGCACAATTGAAAGAAATATTAGATAAAAGAGATTTAAAAGTATATTTAGGCACTGCCCCAACAGGGAGAGTTCATATAGGTTATTTAATTCCTTTTACTAAGTTTGCTGATTTTTTAGAGGCCGGTTGTGAAGTAACAATTTTATTAGCTGATTTACATGCTTTTTTAGATTCGCAAAAAACTCCTTGGGAATTATTGGATGCAAGAACTTTATACTATGAACAAGTAATTAAAGAAACTTTGAAAGCAATGAAAGTTGATATTACAAAATTAAAATTTGTAAGAGGAACAGACTATCAATTATCAAGAGAATTTTGTTTGGATGTTTATAGATTTGCAAGTATAACAACAGTAAATGAAGGAATAAAAGCTGGTGCCGACGTTGTTAAACAAAGTGAGAATCCAAGATTAGCACCTGTGTTATATCCTTTGTTACAAAGTTTGGATGAAGAATATTTGAAAGTAGATGCTCAATTTGGTGGAAATGATCAAAGAAAAATATTTGTTATGGCCCACGAATATTTACCTAAATTAGGTTATAAAAAAAGAATACATTTAATGAATCCTATGCTACCTGGATTAACAGGTGGAAAAATGAGTGCTTCAGACCCAAGTTCTAAAATAGATTTATTAGATACTTCAGAGGCAATAAAGAAAAAATTAAATGGTGCATTTTGTCCTGAAGGTGTTATCGAAGGCAATGGTGTATTAACATTTATTAAATATGTTTTATTTCCTTATTTAGAAAGAATAAATCAAAGTTTTAATGTTGAAAGACCAGATAAATTTGGTGGAAATGTTTCATTTGCAAATTATACTGAATTAGAAAATGTATTTGTTGAAAAGAAAATACATCCGATGGATTTAAAAAATTCAATTGCAAAATATTTGATACAAATATTAGCGCCTGTTAGAACAGCATTTGAATCTCAAGAGTATAGTGCAAACCTAGAAAAAGCATATTCAAATGAAAAGTGATTTCATGCAAATAAGAAAAGCAAAAACTAGTGATGCACAAGGTTCATTCAAAGTAATTCAATGTGACTTTGGTAAACATATTTTAAAGAAAGATTTTGAATTAAGTTCAAAGAATAAAGATGTTGTTTATTTAGTTTTAGAAGATCAAAAGAAAATAATTGGTTATGTTCTAGGTTTTATTGTTCCAACAAGAAGAACAGAAGCTTTAATTCATGAAGTGCGAATTTTAGGATCCTATAGAGGAAAAAATTTGGGTAAAAAATTAGTTGATGCCTGTTGTAAAGAATTATTTGCAAAAGGCGTAAAAGATATTTATGCTGAAATAGAAAGCGAATTAGAAAAGTTTTATTGTAAAACCTGTAAATTTAAAAAAGTAAATAATTGGATTGAAGTAGTTAAGAAAAAATAAAAAGTCTTTTTACAAAAGCCATTTTTATGCATTCTCATAAAATAATCCTTGCGAATTATTTTAATCAAATACATCAAAAGCTTTCACTTCGTGAACCATTTTGATGCCAAAAGGGGGACTTGAACCCCCGACCTCCAGATTTCCCATTTCAAGAAATCTATCTAATCATCAACCTTCTTTCAAAGGTTTCATCACTCACAATTTCAATTTAAACATTATGAGTCTGGCGCTCTAACCAACTGAGCTACCTTGGCACAAGCCTTTTTAGAAAAAAGGCACTGTCTGCCAAAAACTAGTGGATTGCATTTTGCAATACACATTGCTTCGCAAACAAAAAAATAATTATAAATTATTTTTATAGATTAACTTCTAAAAGAATATCTTTTTCTCTTTCTTCTTTTTTAGATTTTGTTCCTAACATGGTTTCACAAACATATAAACAATCATCCAAATAATCATCTTTTTTTGGATAAATTATTTTTGCATTTAAACCAGAATAGGCTAAAAAAGGAATTATAACATTTGCCGCATGAGTATCCAAAGGAGTATCTCTAGCAACCAAACTAATTACTTTATCTGCCATTTCTTTACCCAATTGACTAGGTTGTTTTTTTGTTGAACAAACATTGGCACCTAAAACTGTATTATCATATATCAAAACAATATCTGCACCATAACCTTTATGTTTTTCTCTGTTTTCAACAAATGTACTAATATATTCATTAAGTAAAATATTTTTTGGAGTTAAAGTATTTTTTATTCCATCAATAATATAATTGTTTACACTTTCACCATGACCATAGGAATGAACGTACATTATTGAATGTTCCAAATCTCCTTTTTCTAACATTGTAAAAGATTTTAATTTTGTTGATTCTTTTGTAAATAAAATAATTTTGCCAGGTTCTTCACCATAGCCTCTTTTTGTAATTTCTATATTTGCGTTAACATTAATCTTTTTTAACAAAGGAATAATTACTTTTTGGAAGTAATCTCCACTTAATTTATTTTCATAGTTTGTTGGGCCCGTTAATGAAATTTTTTGGGTTGTTGAATGATATAATAAAAGTAAATAGGGTAACATTACTGATATTAATGCAGGATGTCTAAAGTTTATTTGTGGGGCACTTTTAATTGTTTTTGGGTCAAATTCTATTTCTGTTGAGCCCTTTTCTATTCCTTTTGATTCTGCACCAGCAATTTGCTCGAATATTTTGACATAGATATAATCTTCATAGGTTAATCCAGGCTTATCTGCTGCACTTCGAATATTAATTATTTTAATGGGTTCTTTTTTTAGTGTGGAAAAAGTTAATGCTAACCGGAGTGTAAACCCGGGATGTGTCCTGTTTGCATCTATTATTATCATTTTTATCACACAAAAATTACAATTAGTATTATATATTAGGCAAGGTTGGCTTTATAAATATTACCCAAATTCCTATTATATATATAGATTTATATAACTTTTTAGTATTTATATATAATTTGGTGGTTAAATGAGCTTCTTGGTAATTGGCAATGAAATTGATGCTTTAATAATAGCAAAATTTTTGAAAGAGCGAGGTTGGCCCGTTTCTTTATTATCTAAACAAAGATTTGAATATAAATCAGATTGCGAATTGGTAAATCCTGACGAATTTAAAGAAGCCGGCTATGATTATAAAAAAGGATTTTTGACTAATATTGAAACAATGGAAGTAATTGATTTATTAGGTAATAAATTTGAAACTAAAACAAATACTATTTTGATAAATTTAGCAGTATATAAAAATGACCTATTGAAAACTTTGAAGGGTTGTAATCTCTATGAGAATTCAACCTATATTGATAAAAATAATGAGAATATATTTATTCAACATGGGGATCATGGAACATTAATTAAATCAAAGCATGTTATTGGGGTAAATGATATTAATTTGGCAAAGACAGTTTTTGACCCAGTAACAAAGAATTGCATCAAAGCAACAGTTGAAAGACGTGCAGAAATTGGTCGATTAACATTAAAGTTTTTAGAAAGTGGGTATATTTGGATTGTTAATTATAGTGATAGAATTGGAGAATTATGTGTTGTTTCTGATGATCCCGAGAAAGATTTAAATGAATTTATTTTTGAGAATAATTTTAAAATAATTTATAAAAAAGGTATTGCGATTCCTTTTTTCAAGAAAGATAGAATAGTTATTAATAAAAATGTATACTTATCAGGGGCATCCGCATTAATTACAAATAATTTAAATTTTTATAATTTGATTTTGCATTTGAAGTTTGCAGAATTAACAGGTACGTTTGCTCATGAGTTAATGACAAAGAAAAATATTAGTTATCCTTATTTTACAAAAGAGTTTGATGAGGAATTATCAAAAATTGAGAAAAAAGGAAAAGTATTCTGGGCATTGAATAAACAAAAGAAAAATGAGTTAATCCACAAAATGAATTTTTCAAGATTTGCTTTGGATTTTAACACAGCCTATGATAATTTATCAAGTATTTCAACAGTAAAATTAAAATTATTATTTAGCTAGATGATGCCATGTTTAAGAAATTATCAAATGATTTTGAGAATTTTATTAGTAATCTTAAGAAGAGTCCTATTTTTTCCTATTGGCGAGTTATTTTATTTGGAATATTAACAATAATCTTAATTGTATTTTTATATTTGAAATTTGACTTTGTTGCATTTTGGAATTCTGTTAAACTTTTGAGTTGGCAAGCCTTTGTGTGGTTGGCATTACTATCTATATTTGAACAGGTTTTATCCTGGGAAAGATACAAAAGGTTTTTATCAAAAAGTAATTATGCACAAATAAATGATTATATTACTGTTGCAACGGTTGGAGCGACAATTCCTCCGAAGCCTTTAGGATTATATTATAGATTTGTTTTATCTACACATTTATTTAAAACAAAAGTAAAAGAAACTGCTTTTTTAATTGCAATAGATACTGCAATTGAAGGTATCTTTATTGTTGTTTTTGCAATTTTCGCATTGTTTTTATTTCCTCAAGTTAATTTGGGTTTAGAAGTTATATTATATTTATTGGGAATTTTAGGGATATTATATTTA
>CAIWXP010000117.1 GCA_903916665.1 Candidatus Iainarchaeum sp.
CTTCAATGCTCTTGTTTCTTTTTCTTTCTTTGCTTTGGTTATAAAATCTTTAATTGACATGTCTTTTTGCTCTTTTGTATCTCTTATTCTTATGTTAGCTGTTTTTGCTTGTTGCTCTTTTTCACCAACAATAAAAATATAATTGTAATACATTGTTTCTCCATCTCTAATTTTTTTATTCATTGAGCTTGGTTTAGTATCACAATCAACTCTAATACCTTCTGTTTTTAATTGTTTCTCAATATCTAAAGCATAGTCATTAAATGGATCTGCAACTGGTACTATCAATACTTGTCTTGGGCTCAACCACATAGGAAACTTACCTGCATAGTGTTCAATTAAAATACTTAAAAATCTATCTGGTGAACCAATCAATGCTCTATGAATCATAACTGGAGTTTTTTCTGTATTATCTGCATCAATATATTTTAAACCAAATCTTCCTGGCATATTAAAATCCAATTGAACAGTTGATACTTGCCAATCTCTGTTCAATGCATCCTTAACCATAATATCAATTTTGGGACCATAGAATGCAGCTTCCCCAATTGCTTCAACAAATTCTAATTTTTGTTCTACTGCTAATTCTTTAATTATTCTTTGAGCATTTTCCCAAACTTCGTCTGAACCAATATAGGTTGTTTTATCAACAGGGTCTCTATAGGATAAACGTACCCAATATTTCATACCATAGGTTTGCAATGCAATTTTAATTACTTTTAAAACATTTGCAACTTCTTCTTTAATTTGATCAGGTCTGCAGAAATTATGCGCATCATCCTGCGAAAAACCTCGTAGTCTTGAAAATCCAGATAATTCTCCTGGCTTTTCATCTCTATATAACATTGCAAAATCTGCTAATCTTATAGGTAAATCCCTATAACTTCTTTGCTTAGATGCGTAAATTTGTGTGTGTTGAGGACAATTCATTGGCTTTAAAAAAAATTCTTCATCACTATAATTAGATTTCACAGTAAACATGTTTTCTTTATACTTATCATAGTGTCCAGAAATTTTAAATAATTCTGCTCTGTTAAATTGTGGAGTATGAACTTCTAAGTAACCAATGTCCGTTTGCAACTCTCTTGAAAATTTTATAATTTCATTTCTTACAACATTTCCTGTTGGAGTATAAAGAGGTAAACCAGCACCCACCAAATCAGAAAACAAAAACAATTCTAGCTTTGCACCTAATTTTCTATGGTCTCTTCTTTTTGCTTCTTCTAATAAATCCATGTGTGCTTTTAATTCTTCTTTATTTGGAAATGATACTGCATAAATTCTAGTAAGCATTTTATTTTTCTCACTGCCTCTCCAATAGGCACCAGCAATAGTTAATAATTTTACACTTTGTATCATTGAAACTTTTTCTAAATGCGGCCCTCTACAAAGATCAATAAAATTTCCTAATTTATAAGTTGTAATTTTTTCACTTGCTGGCAATTCATTAATTAATTCTACTTTATAGGGCTCATTTTTAAAAATTTCCAAAGCTTCTTTTTTTGTTACAACTTTACATTCAAAACTTGCACCTTTATTTACAATTGAATACATTAGATC
>CAIWXP010000118.1 GCA_903916665.1 Candidatus Iainarchaeum sp.
AGAAAAACTCAAATTTGTAATATTGCTTTACTCGAAATACAAATAAATCTGCAATTCCACCAAATCTATCCTTTACTAAATTTATTATATCCTCTAATTCTGAATAATTCTGAACTTCAACATTTAATTCAAAATAAAATCTACTATAACAATAATCAACAAATATAGTATTATCTAAATTTGCGGCAAAACTAATTAAATCATTAAATTTTACATTATTTGTAAATACAAAACCAATTTTATAATACTCTATTCCTACTTTTTCATAATTTAAATTTATAGAATATCCCATAATAATTTTAGTCTTTTCTAAATTTGCTATTCTATAGGTAATGGTTCTTAAAGGAGCATTTAATTTTAAAGATATTTCTCTCTTACTAGACCTTGCATCTTTACTTAATAAACTCAATATTTTATAATCTAGATCATCATATTCAACGCTTTCATTACTTCCAGTTGAGAAATAATTCCTATCTTTTTCATCAACTAAATAATTTCTGTTAAAAAAATAGGTTTTCAAATAATAGGTTGGTTCAAAATCAATAATGTATTTTCCATATTTTTCTCTTAAGGTTTTTACTAGTTCATCAATTTCTTTTGAACTTTTTAACCAATTAATACAAGCAACATTAATATCACCAGAACAAATGCCCACAACATCAGTATATTTATTATTAATTAGCCAATCTCTAATTTCAATTTCTTCTCTTGTAGTTGTATTTTGAAAATTAAAATAAAATCTATAGGCTTGATAACCTAATTTTGAAAAATCAACAATAGCATGCGTTCCCAAAATAATTTTTTCTTTATATAAATTATTTAATCTATAGATAGTAGATGATTCACTTAATTTAATTTTCTTTGATAATTGCTTTATTCCTAATTTTGCATTTCTAGTTAATTCAAATACTATCTGTTTGTCCTTTTTGTCCATAATTAGAATAATAATACAAATTATTTAAGAATCTTTGCCAAAAATTCTAATTTTGATAAATAATTAATAAATATCACTCACCAACCAAATATCTCTTTGATTCAAATAATCAAAGAGGTGAATAAATGGAAAAGAAAACAATCTTCGGATTGATATTAGGAATAGTTATAATTGCAATTATAGCAATAATTGGGGTAAATACAAGTGGATTATTTACATTAACAAATAATAATGAAATTAAAATAGGTTTTGCAAGTCCATTAACAGGAGACGCGAGTTCATGGGGTCTACAAGAAAAGGCCGGTTTTGAATATGCCATTACTCAAATTAATTCAAATAATGGAATTAATGGTAAAAAAATTAATGTAATTTATGAAGATGATAAATGCGATGCGCAAACCGCAGTAAATGTTTATTCTAAATTTATAAATTTAGATAATATAAAAATAGTTACTGGACCAGTATGTTCAAGTGTGGCAAAATCTGTTATACCAATAACTGAAAAAAATAATGTGTTTTATTTAGCATCTGGCGCAAGTGAAGATTCAATACCTAGACAAGGAAAATTAATTGCTAGACTTTGGATTTCTGATGCCTACGAATCAAAAGCAATTGCAGAATATATTGCAAGGAATTCAAATTGGAAAACCTCTGCAACAATTTATTACGCAGATAATCCAGCAGGATTAAGTTCAAAAGACAAATTTGAAAATACAATAAAAGAAAATAATAAAGAAATATTATTAACAGAGGGAATATTAAGAAGCAATAAAGATTATTCAACATTAATATCAAAAATCTTAGATAAAAACCCAGATACAATTTACATTATTGTTTATCCTGAACAAATTACAGATATAATTAATGGATTAAAAGCCTCAGGATATAATGGAACAATATTTGCCTATTCCCCATCATTGTTATCTGAAGGCATAATAGATAAAATAAAAATTAAAAAAGATATTTACTATGCACAACCAGTAAAAACACATCAAACCAATTTTTGGGTTAATTATCAACAAGATACAAATAAAATTCCTGATGATGTAACTGCTTTAGGCTATGATTCTGCAATGTTTTTAAAATTTTTGTTAGAGCAATGTGGTGAAAATCCTGTTTGCATAAAAGAACAGGTTATAAAAACAGTAAATTGGCAAAGTACAAGAGGAAACTTTTCCTTTGATCAATATGGTGATTTAAAAGAAATACCTTTTGAAATAAAACAATTAGAATAAATCTCTTTTGAGATTTATTTTTCTTTTTATTTTTTTATTAAATAACTTGCTCTAAAAAATCTTTATCGAAGAAAGCAATATCTTTGTATTCTTGTCCAACTCCTAAAAAAAGAATTGGTTTCTTTAAACCTAAAGAAATTGATAATAAAGTTCCACCTTTCTCATCAACATCTGCTTTTGTTAAAATGAATGCATCAAAATTAATATATTTATTAAATGATTCTGCTTGCGCCAAAGCTGTTTGACCAGCAATAGCTTCTGCAACAAATACAGTAAAATCAGGATTAATAACTTTCTTAATTTTTTCTAATTCTTTCATTAAACTTTGTGAATTATCCTGTCTTCCAGAAGAATCCACTAAAACAAAATCTAGATTTTTACTTTTAGCAAATGCTACAGCATCATAGGCCACAGATGCAGGATCTTGCCCATATTTCCCTTTTATTATTGGCACTTGTAACTTTGTTGCATGACCCTCTAATTGATCAATGGCTGCTGCTCTATAGGTGTCTGATGCTGCCAAAACTAAACTCTTACCATGTTGTTTTAAATAATAGGCTAATTTAGCAATATTAGTTGTTTTTCCACCACCATTGGTTCCTACAAATAAAATAGTAAATGGTTTTTTATTTTGTTTAAAAAAGCTCTCGTCTAAAGATTTGGGATAGTTTTCAAAAACAATATCTAAAAATAATTTCTTTAAGTATTCTTCTTGATGTGATTTTGATACTCCTTCTTTTTTTATTTTATCTTTTAATGATTTAGTTAATAATTCACAAACTTGTAAAGATACATCACTTTGTAACATAGACATTTCAAACTGTTCAATTAATTCAGAGATTTCTGAGTCGCTTAATAAATACTTATCTGCAAATATAGATTTTAATTTTGTAAAAATAGATACTTTCTTTTCAATTTTGGTTTCTTGAATTTCTTCTTTTGAAAGTTCTAATTTAATTTCTTTTTTTGGCTCTTCAACTTTAATTTGCGGTTTAACAATTTCTTTCTCTTGTATTTGTTCTAATTCTTTTTGTAATTGTGAAAATTCATTTGGTAATTCTGTTTTCTTTGGTTGTGCAAAAACGGCTTCTTTTTGAGAAAAGCTTTTTGCAACCTGTGAAGATTTTGATTCTTCTGATTCTAAATTTTCACTGGCTTTAGGTTCTTCAACTACTTTTTGTTGTTCTATTGGTTTTACTATTTCTTTTTGTATTTCTTCTTTAACTTTAACCTTACTTTTAATAGTATAATTCCAACCTGGTTGCCATGCTTTTGGATTCTTTGCACGCCAATCATCTTCTATGGCTTGTTCCCAACTTATATTTTTTAATAAAACATCCATTGCTAATTGAGTATATTTATGCGCAACAATTGCAACATGTTTTCCTCTATATTCAGAATATAAAAAGTTTAAAAATTCTGCAATTCTTATTTCAACATCTTTTAATGATTCGCCATTTGGAAACGGATTTTGAATTCTATCAAATATATTTGATTCAACTAATTTGACATCTTTGCTATTTAAATCACCATGATTACATTCTCTTAATCGTTCATCTTGATTTGCTTCAACATCTTTATCTTCAAATACAATACTTACTGTTTCTATTGCTCTTTCTAAATCAGAACAATATACAACATCAAAATCAATATCTTTAATTAAATCTTTTAATTTATTTGATTCGTCAATACCTTTTGAAGATAATTTAATTTGTGACCAACCACTTGCTTTGTGTTGTTCATTATCTTTAGTTGTACCATGGGCAAAATAAGTAATTAAAACTTCATTTCTATTTACAATTGGTTTTTCTTTTTTAATTTCAGGTATAACTATTTCTTTAATTGATTCTTCTTGTATTTCTTTTACTTCAATTGGTTTAGAAATAGGCTGTTCAATTTTAGGTTCAATAAAAATAGGTTCGTCTTTTTTAATTTCTGGTTTAGGTTCTTGTGTCAAAATGGATTCTTTTTCTGGAATACTTTTGACATCCTGTGGGAATTTTGATTCTTTAGAGTCTAAATTTTCACTGGCTTTGGGTTTAGATAGACCTAACTTCTCTCCAAGAGATTGTAGGCCTTTCTTTAACATACCAAACATGTAAGCCACCTATTGAAAAGAATTATGCCTTCTTTTCAGCATTTTGTGTTTGTTGTAATTGAGATAAATATTTATACAAGCTATTTATATTGCTTTGAGTTTGTACTAATAATTCATTTACTTTTTTTGCATTTGCTATTCCTCTTTGTTTTCTCTTTTCTAAAATCGCAATCATATCTTTAGAGGTCTTTGTTAGCATTGCTTTTGATCCGGTATTAACAATAAATTTAGTATTATCATCTAATTTTGCTTTTGAAAATATTCCATTTCCAAAATTAATTAAAACTTCTTTATCTTTAGCATATTCTAATTCTGTTAATGCGAAAATTGTTTTATCTAATTCAAATAAAACTTCTTCTGTTTGTTGCAAATCTGCATTTAATTGTTCCAATCTCTTTTGTTCTTCCTGAAAAAATTTATAGGCTTCTTGAGGTTTCAATTGAATTGCATCATTATTCGGTTTTCTTTCTTGTTTTTGTTCTGCATTTTCTGCAATTTTTGCTTTTATTTCTTCTTTAACTTTAAGATCTAATTTTTTCTTATCATTATCTTTAATATTCTTTTGTGCCATAAATACCACGCCCAATACTAATCATACAATATATCATTAATTCTAATTAATTCATAACCGGTTGTTTTACTTCCAACAATTATTCCTTTATCATTTGCTAACATTCCATTGGCAACAAAACTATCACCATAATTTATTGTTGCAATATTACCTTTTACTTTTAGAATTGTTTCAATTTTTTTAATATCTGTTGGCCCTGCATTTGGAAGAACTGCAAAACCATTTTTATTTGCAACCAAATAACTACCTATTGCTGGTAATTGTGGAATTTGATATTGAATAACATCTGTGTCTAAAAATTCACCAATTCGTTTAACTGTTTTTGTATCAAACTCTTTACTTACAATTACTGTTTTTTGATCAGTAAAAATTAAATTACCAATTG
This sequence comes from Candidatus Iainarchaeum sp., assembly GCA_903916665.1. GTDB lineage: Archaea > Iainarchaeota > Iainarchaeia > Iainarchaeales > 0-14-0-20-30-16 > 0-14-0-20-30-16. The sequence goes on from CAIWXP010000118.1 coordinate 5,224, forward strand.
CAAAATAAGCATCCAAAAGTAAAACTTCAAAACCTTTCTTTTTAAAAAAATCAACATCTTCTTTATCACTGGTTTTTGATAATATTATTTTTTTATGAAATACTTTTGCCATTACCCCATTCATCTGAGAACCAGCTATGTTATAACGAATACATTTTACTTTTAAAATATTTTCAATTACTTTTTCTTCTTTATCAGTAAGGATATCTGGAACTATTGCAAAATCCTTTCCCAATGCAACAAATATACCAATATGTGGCATATTGTCAATGTCTAATTTTGCAATTTCCATATTAAAACCTACTTTTTACTTTCTTTTTTTTCTACTTTATGTTCTATTTTATGTTCAACAACATGTTCTTTTGGTTTATCAGTTTTTATTTCTACTTTCTGTTCTAAATTATGTTTTACAGCCTGTTGTGCTTTATGTTCAACATTAGATTTTACTGCTTTTGCAGTTTTATTTGTTGATTTTTTAACTGCAGGTTCTTTAACAGGGTATACTTTCTTTTTAACTTCGGAAACTTTACCTGAAACAAATTCTTCTTTTTTAATTTGATCTTCTTTAGTATCTAAAAATAAATATACTTTACCATTTTTTTCAACACTTGTGAAACTAACTTTGCTTGGCGCATTAACTCTACCTTTACCCCAAATAAATAAATTTATTCCTGGTGATACAATACATTCTTTATTTCTAAAATGTTTTTTTAATTGTACTTTAAAAGCAGTCATAGCGTGTTTTGCTTTATGATTAAAATTTTTTCCTCTAATATCCAATCCAACAGTAATTTTCTTTTCTGTACTTTTTTCAACAACCTTTTTATCGGCAACTTTCTTGTCTACCATTAATTATCACCTTTGTTTTTTTCTCTTCTTTCAAACTCGTGACCAAATTCAGTTCTTTTCCAAGTTCTCTTAGATTTATCATTGTACAATCTTGTACCTGTTTTTTGCATTACCCAAACAGGCGCACTAAATAATCCCTTTGGTGTTTTTCTTCTTGCAGTTCTTAAAAATGTTTTTTTCTCTAATGTTTTATTTGAAGACATATAAGTTCACTTCCTCACTATATTAAAATCTCTTGAATTTACTGCTTGCATTAAAATTTGTTTCAATGTTGAATCATCAACTGGCAAATCAAATTTATTTTGTTGTGCAGCATTCACTAAGAAATTTGCAACTTGCAAATATCTATCTAAATTTACTAAACGTACGTTATTTAATCGTTCTCTTGCTTGAGAATCTAAAATTTTATAAAGCATTAAATCAATTTTCTTCATTTCTTCTGTAGTCAATTGATTTTCTTGCTCACTCATAGTTTCACTTTTTCTTGTGCAACTATTTTTGCAAATTTATCTAAATATGTTCTTCCTTTAGGAGTTATTTTTCGTCCTTTGTCTGCTTTTACTATAAATCCTTCTTTTTCTAAT
>CAIWXP010000119.1 GCA_903916665.1 Candidatus Iainarchaeum sp.
GATCATAATAATACATGGAGTCAAATACGTTATCCATTAACTTCTGATGAAATGTATCGTATAACTTTAAATCAAGATTACACAGAATTAACATGGGCGGTTAAATTACCCGAAGATGGGGGGCTAACTATTTATGCAGGTCCGGGAAACTATAGTTTAGATAATAATATTGGTATTACTGGAACCTATGGAGAAACTGTTTATTTAGATGATTTGAGAGTAACAAAATATGATGAAACAACATTAATCTATCCAAATTATACTTATACAATTTATCCAGATTTAAATTATACTCAATATGAAATTCCATCTTTTACTGTGCCTTCAAATCTAACAGATATAAACATGATATTTCAAAGTACATCGAGTAATGTTTATGCTGATGATATTGAATTAAGTAAAGACGGAACAGGAGAAAACGTTTTGCCAAATTCAGGTTTTGAAAATTGGACAGATATTGTTTCACCAGCACCGTTTGATTTTAATGTTGTTGTTGGTGGAAGTAATGAAGTAGTTAAAGAAACAAATCCTGAAAATGTTCATTCAGGTTTAAGTTCAGTTAGAATACATGATTTGCAAAGGGTTAATTATCCTGGATATTTAACCTATATTAAAACAGGATTAACACCCGGAGATTTATATACTTTTAGCTATTGGGCAAAGACAGATGTAAATAATAGTAGATTAGGATTATTTTTCTTTGAAAATAATTTGGGTACCAATGATGCAAATATTTTTAATAAAACAACTAGACAATGGGAACATCTTAATTTTGGGGATAGCCCCATTGATGGTTTATATATTTCAAATTTAGATTTAAATTACAAATATTATACAGTTGATTTTAATGTTATTGTTCCAAATAGTGGAGAAATAGGGATTGTAATTGGTAATGGTTTCCAGGATGAAGATGCCAATGCCTATGTTGATGACTTAAGTTTAACAAAAATAAATGCAAATAGTAATTGTAATTTATCATGTATGTTTGTTGGTAATGTTGATTTGAAAATTTCAAATATTAGATTAAGTTCAACAACTCCTGGAGATATTAATGTTCACTGTGATATAAATAATATTGGAACATTAAATGCAGTGAATGATTATAATGTTAGTTTTTATGTAAATAATATTTTACAAAGAAAAAAGAATATTACAACAGATATAAATTCTAAAAGAATAATTACAACAGATTTTAATTGGTCCCCAAGCGTGGGAAACTATGATTTGAATTGTAAAGTTGATTACAATGGTGTAGATGCAAACCTATTAAATAATAATAAAAAACAAAGTTTTACAATTGCAAATGGTACTGATGGTCCAAGTGGGCCTACTGGCCCAATAGTGGATACAACCTACTATGATTTATCGTCTAATTTAAGCTATTCAAATGAACTGAGAAGCGATTCAAATTCAATGGTGCACATAACAGCTAATAAAACAGGAACAAAACCATTAGTAGATGCTGATTTAACATTATCTACAGGTGCAAATACATTATTTTATGCAATTTTAAATGATTCAAATTTTAATTACACAAAAGAATTTAATTTATCATTAAATCAAATAGATAATATTTTTGATTCTGTTGATAACAACGGTTATTTAAAATTAGATTTATCTGTAGATGGTAGTGATGATAATAATCCAAATAATAATAATTCATCGATAAAGATACCTGTTAGATATTTCAAATCATCACTGGATAAATTAGAATTATTTGATGGAGTTAATGGTTCAAATTTATTTGATGGCGCAAATTTAAATTTTGATATAAATAAAACCTATGAATTAAATTATACTTTTAGTTATGAAAGTATAAGAAATTTAAAGACTTTGCAATTGAAATTAGTAAATAAGTCTACCAATGCAACAATCAAATCATTCCAAAAAACATTTGGTAATATGAGTAAAAAAGATTCTAATAGTATTTCTGGAACATTTGAATTTAATTTATTGGATTTAATTACAAGAGAAAATGCAATAGAAATAATAACAGAATTATATGATTTAAATATAGAAAATAGCAGAGATACTGAAAAGATAAATAGCATATTAACTGCATTAAAACCAAATCAAAATTATTCTAGTAACAATGATTTAAGTAGGTTATTATTAGTTGGTTTAAGCGATGAATATATGATAGAATTTAATGATGTTAATACAAATTTTATATTAAATTATACTACCAGTGATAATTATACTAGTATTTGTAATAACTGTGATGATAATACTATTGATGAAAATAAAATTATAAATGATCAAAAGGAAAAAGACAAAGACAAAAATAATGTAAATAAAACAATTGCAGAAATAAAAGAAATTTATATTTTAAAATATAAAGAAAAGATAGGTATACAAGAAAAAGAAGAAATCTATGTTTTTGATGAAAATAATAATCCAAGAAGAAATTTACAATTAAAAATAACTTCAGTAAATGGATCAGATACAATATTAACTGATGAGAATGGAAAAGTAATTTATATTCCTAAAAATATAGGCAAATATGAAATATATGCTCCCTACCCTAATGAAGAAATTAAAGGAGAATTTGAAGTATTAGATAATTATATTAGTTCAGATAGTGACTATATAGAATTAAAAAGTTCTGATACCTCATCGACATCAAATACCAAATCAAATGGTTTGGCAGTAGGTATTGTTATTAGTATGGTGGTATTAATTATTGCAGGGGTAATATTATATTTTATTTTGAGACCAAAAAAGAAAGATTTTTATAATTTTGAAACTACTGACTTTTACAAATTATCCGAATATCATCAAAAAGTAAATGAAGTAAAAACAGAGGTTAAAGTTGCAGAAGCAGAAAAAAATATAATTTCAAATAAGATAAGTTATAGATATAAAAATTAAAATAATTCAACACTTTCAACAAATTCTTCATTTTGTAATTCTTCTTTTAATTTATTGAAAATAGCTTTACTAGATAGTTTTGCTTTGAATGTTATTGTGTTTGTTTTGTCAGAAAGTTCCAAATCTTTTAATTCAAAATTTGCTTTCAAATGATCAATTATTGAACTAGGTTTTTGTGATGTTTTTATAATTATATTTTTATAGGTTAAGAATGTATTTTTTAATTGATCCGAAGCATAGGAATATTTCAAATTATTTTTGTCTAGGCAAGAGGCTTTGTGCAAGATTAATTTTCTTTTTGTACTTTTATATAATCCTACTTCATCATCACAAAATGGATTACAACATTGTGCAATTTGTATTCTTTCACTTAGTAATAATTTAGGATGAAGTAGTTTAACTCTTTTATCAATATGAACAATTTTTAGAGTTTGTGCAATTTTATCCTTTGCTTTACTAGTAATTGCCAAATCCAGCCATTTTCTTGCAGGCCCCTTTTTTAGGTCTGTGTAAATTTTTACTAAATCTCCGTCTTTTAATTTTGTTTCTAAAGGTTCAATATTTCCATTAATTTCTGCAGAAGATAAATGATCTCCTAAATCTGTGTGAATAGAATAGGCAAAATCAATTATACAAGAATTTTTATCTAGTAATATTAGATCTTTTTTCGGAGTAAAAACAAATATGTATCCTTGACCAAAATTAGGATCCTGAGTGCCTAAATTATTTTGAATTTTTTCCAATGTTTTATTGGTAGATTTTGTTTTATATCTCCAATGTGCTGCCACACCAAATTCTGCAAATTTATCCATATTATGAGTTCTTATTTGTATTTCCATTGGGCCATATTGTGTATCTACTATTATATGTAAAGATTTGTATCCGTTAGGTTTTGGGTGTTCAATATAATCTTTATATTTTGATAATCTAGGCGGCCATAGATCATAGATTATACCTAACCAAGAATAGCAGTCAGCAATGGAATTTGTAATAATTCTTATTGCAACAAAATCCAAAATATCTTCTAATTTTTCTTTTCTAACATATATTTTTTTAAAAACACTTGATGCACTCTTTACTCTACCTTTAAAAATTTCATTGTGATGTTTTTGGTATTTTTTTAATTCATTAATTATTTCATCAATTTCAGTTTTACTTCTTGTTAAATTTTCCTTGGTTAATTCTAAAACTGTTTTATATTCTTTTGGAAAATTTTCATTAACAACAAAATCATCAAATAAATTTGTATAGGTTGAGATTCCAAATATTTGGCTCATAGGGGCATAGCAATTTTCAATGAAATGTAAAAACGTTTCTAAATTAGGATAAAAATCTTTACTATTAATTTGATTTACTTTATAGGACATAATTGCCAGTGCAATATCTATTAATGTGATTTTTGTAAATATTACATCATATATTTTGTGAGGATTTTTTTTATAAACCAATGCAATATTTTCATTGGCAAAACTTTCAATATTCAAAATAGCTTCTACAGCTTCTATTTTTTCTAAA
>CAIWXP010000120.1 GCA_903916665.1 Candidatus Iainarchaeum sp.
TATTATTATTTTTTAATGTTACATAGAATAATTTAATATTATGTTTTCTTGCCATATAATCTTCTGCTAATTTAACCAATCCTTTACCTCTAGATTCTGGAGACAAAACAATTTGAACAAAACCTGAATTCTCGGGTGATTTACAAGGTACAAATCCAACTACACCTACTTTTTTATTATCCCACATAATGCTGTAATACTTTCCATCTTCTACTATTTTCATAACATCTTTATCTTTTAAAGTTTTAAAATAATCTTCATCAAAATCTATTAACTTAACAGCCATCATATCAATCATCCTCTTTTATTTTTTTCTTTACTTTTTTTAATTCGTTTTTCTGCTTTATAAATATAATAAGAATAAATCACAATAATTATTGCAGAAATAATTATTGGAATAATTAATAAAAAGAAGCAAAGCTTTTGAAATATTAATCCTAATAATGCTATAAATGCACTAATTATGAATAAATTTGAACCAAATATATGAGTTTTATTCCAATTTTCATCACTATTCAAAGTCCAGGGCGTTCTTATACCTACAAAATAATTTCTTTTTGTATGTTTTAACATTACACCCAGATAAAAAAACAAAAAGAAAAATCCAGGAATTATGGCAACACCAAAATTAAACGTTTTTCCCAAACCAAAAATAATAATTAATAATTGCATGTAAAGCATGAATAGTAAAAATGTTAAAACAAAACCATCATAGTACTTTTGGAAATATTTATAATTCTCCTTTAAAGGATCAAATCTAGGCAAAAAATATAATAATAAAAACAATATTCCTGACATTATTGGCATCAATAAAACAGCTAATAATTTAGAACTATGCCCATTTACATTCCCATTAATATCCCAATGACTAGGAACTACGTCTGGCAAATAAAAATAGGCTAAAAGACTTATAACAAATAAAATTACTAAAATGATAATTGCAAAATAATTACTTTTATTCATAGTATTAATACTAATTAAAGAATATAAATCCTTTCTACACTATCAATTAGGCTTTGATTTTAGAAAATAGATAACTTCCAATGCCCAATGCAACAAAAGTTAATAGCCCTAGAATTATAAAATCTAATAATATACCAAAATGTGCCACTCCACCAAATGCTGCTCGTAAACCATCCACCCCATAGGATAATGGGTCTACAACAGCAATCCAAGTTATAATAGAGGGCAAACCTTCTAAAGGGAATAATGCTCCTGATAAAAAGAAAATTGGCATTACTAAAAAATTCATAATCAATTGGAAACCTTGCATATCATCTAAAACTGAAGCAATTGCAGTTCCCAAAGCAGTAAAAAATAAAGCTATTAAGAAACCAAAAACTAAAGCCAAAGGCAATAAAGCAAAATTTATCTGGAAACCAAACAATAAAGAAATCAAAAGAACAATTAATCCTTGGGCCAATGAAATTGTTGCACCACCCAAAGTTCGTCCAACCATAATCTTAAATCTTGAAACTGGTGCAACTAAAGTTTCTTTCAAAAAACCAAACTGCTTATCCCAAATAATTTCTATACCTGAAAACAAAGCAGTAAATAAAATACTCATTGCAATAATCCCTGGTGCTAAAAATTGAATATAACTACCTCCACCGGCTTTTGCAAATATTGGACCAAAGCCAAAGCCAAAGGCAACTAAAAATAATAAAGGTTGTGCTATTGAACCAATAATTCTTGATTTAGATCTTAAATATTTTTTAATTTGTCTTAACCAAAGAATACCAATAGGACCCATTACTTTCGCCCCCAGGCTTTTGCATGAACTTTAAACTGATCTTTAGTTGTTGCAATTTCATCTCTAATTTCATGACCTGTTAATTCAATAAATGCATCTTCCAAAGTTTTTGTTTTTGTTTGTTTTTTTAATTCTTCACCAGTGGATTCAATAATAATCTTTCCTTTATCTATTATTGCAATCCTATTTGCAACTCTATCAGCTTCATCCATATAATGAGTTGTAAAAAATATTGTTGTTCCTTCTTCTTTATTCATTTTTAATATATAATCCCAAATATGATTTCTTGTTTGAGGATCTAAACCTAAAGTGGGTTCATCTAAAAATAATATTTTAGGATGATGTAATAAACCTCTTGCAATTTCTAATCTTCGTTTCATACCACCAGAAAACTCTTTTACTAAACTATCTTTTCTTTCCCAAAGTTCAACAAACTTTAATAATTGTTCAATTCTTGGCTTTATTGTTTGTTTAGAAACATTATACAAAACAGCATGTAATTCCATATTTTCCCAAGCAGTTAAATCATCATCTAAGCTAGGATCTTGAAAAACTATACCAAAAGTTTTACGAATTTCGTTTGCACTAGTTGTTAAATCAAAACCATTTAATTTTACTATGCCAGAAGTTGGTTCTAAAATAGTAGTTAACATTTTAATGGTTGTTGACTTTCCAGCACCGTTTGGTCCTAGGAACGCAAATATGTCTCCTTGATTAACATCAAATGATATATTATCAACAGCAGTAAAGTCTTTGAACTTTTTCGTTAACCCTTTTACTTCAATTGAAAACATATACATCACAAAATAAATACTAAAATAAGATTCTATTTTAATTTTGTTAATTTTCTAATAAAATTAAAATTAACTATAATTATAAAAAGCAAATTACATATATAAATGTATCGGTAACGATAGTTTGATAATCAATCCTATGGGTTAACTAATTGACCCATAAATAATATATTTCTTGTTTCCTTATCAATTATGTAAAACATAAATGGATGATTTGCATCAAATACTTTTGGTTCCTGTGGATTTATAGGCATTGCCGTAGCCACAACACCAATTACTGTTGCTGCAGCTGCTTCTGTTCCTTCTTCATTAACTTCAATAAATGCTTTATGTATTACATCAGAAACAAATAAATTTTTATTGCCAGTAAATCCAGATAAATCTGCTTTATCTGTAAAAACATCTTTTAAACCCAAATCAATTAATTGATTCTTTAAATTATTGTAGGTAACTTCTAATTTAAATTTTGGTAAATATAAATCTACCTTCTCAAAATTCATATTACTTAAAACAGTATTTAATTTATTATTGTCAAAATCATTTAATGAATTTAAATCTGTTTTGGGTAAAACTACAATCATTGATAATTGATTTCCTTTATAAGGCAATTCAATTGCTTGTAATTTTGAATCTTCAAAATAATTAAATCTTTCATCAAAAATACTCATATAATTTACTTTTGATGTTATACCAAAATCATTATTAAAATCTTTTTCTTCTGTATTTTCTGGTTTAAATGCCAATAACCAAGATCCTTTAAAATATATTGCATTTGCAATAACAATTCTTGTTGATGAATCTATAAAATCCTTTGATATTATATCTTTAATTTTACCATTTGTTTGATTCTCAACCCAAGTATTAATTATTTTTACTGCACCATCAACATTACTAAAATCCAAATTATCTAAATTTGCACCATAGTATTTTTTTGCATTGCCAATATATTCTGGTAATAACGAAAAGTTATTATTTACCCAAATAGCATTTGCAGTACTTAATTTATATTCATTATTATCACTATTATAAGAATTATAAATATTTGCAAAAGCAGGTCTTCTAATTTCTAAACTAGGATAACCAAAAACATCATCTAATTCTTTTTTTGTATTTTCTTTTGAAGCTTCACTTAAAATAGCAAAAGCATCTGTTATACTATATGGTGAATAAAATTGATTCTCTGTTTTTGACAATTCTTTGTATAATTTAAAACCAAATTCATTATTTCCAGTAATAACACTTGATAAAGAATCTGAACTTAAATTATAATCAATAACTGAATTTGAATTATTTATGGTGTTTAAATCGTTTAAACCATTTGAATCAGAAATAACAGGATTATTATTACTATTATCAACTAAAATTCCTACACCTAACACAATTCCAATAACTACTAAAATAACAACCGTTGTTAAAACTTTATATAACATAGAATCACCATAAACTACATTAGATATAACTTTATTTTATATATAAACTTATTGGCTATATCAAAAATTAATTCAATAAAACTATTGAAAAATTTAAAATACTGGCAAATGTTACCCAAAGTAAATAAGGTATTAGTAAATAAGCACTTATTGGTGATATTTCGAAACATATAATTATGTTTACTAATATAGCAATCCACAATATGAATATTTCTATTAATGCAAATAATGGTTTGTGTAAACCAAAAAACAAAATACTCCAAAACAAATTCAAAACCAATTGTATTGCAAAAACAATTAATGCTAATTTTACTCCTGAATAACCAAAGCCATAGGACACTATTAAATACAAACTAATTCCCATTAAAATAAACAATGCTGTCCATACTGGTCCAAAAATCCAATTAGGGGGATTAAAAATTGGTTTTTTGATAGTTTTGTACCACGTTTTAACAGAATTTGTTGTAAATATTGACCCTAAAAAACCTATAATCAAAGGTATTGTAATACATATTATTAAGCTTAACAAATTAAATGTCATAGTATCACAAAATTATTATTTATTGCATTTCTAATAAAACTTTCAAAAGATTTTCAGAATCTTTCATTTCTTTTTCAATGGCTTTAATAAATGATTCTGGTACTTTCTCTAAACCCATAAAATGTAAGCCATTACTTTCTAAATATAAATAACTTATTTTTAATTTTTGCAATGCTAAATAATAGGGATCTTGAGATGCTTTTCTAATTTTGGAAACTTTTTTAGTTTTTAAATATTCTTTTAATAATCGTTCATATTCTGATCTTAAAAATTGTGCATGATTATATGCTTTTTGAAAAAGATTCTTTGGTATGGGTCTAAATTTTAGATAACCAAATTCTCTCAATGCCCAAAGATCTGTTTCTGTTTGTTTAATTACTTCTCTAGATCTTGTATGGCATTCTGGAAATCTTACAGGCATATTCTCACTTTAACTATAACTTAATGCATGATGTTTTTTTCGTTTTCTATTTGCACTATAAATAATTATTGCTAAAATAATTATTAATACAATCATAATATACCAATAATTATTTGTTGTAGTATCTTGTTCAATACCATTGTTTGCTATTGGTTCTACAACAGTATTATTATCTTCAACAATAACATTATTATTTTCTGAATTATTATTATCAATTACATTTGTATTATTGTTATTTGAAATTGTATTTGTATTATTATTTTCAACTACTGCATTATTATCTATTATTTTATTTACATCTTCTAATGCAATTATTGGATCATTTATTACTTTTAATTCAAAGTTTGCTTTTCCATTTGTAATTGATAATAATTTTACGCTCAAATCATAGTTTCCATCACCATCATAGTCTCTTTTTATTGATTCACCAATTGCTAAAGTGTAATTCATTGGCGTAGAGTATAAATCAAATGAAACACTATTAAAATCTGAATTTATATCTTTAATTATTAATTTATGTCTTATACCATAGTGTCCTTTTTTATCAACAGTAAATTCAATTGTTTGATTTAAAGAAATACCTCTTAATACACCTGAGTTATTTACTACTAATGTATTAGATCCAGAACCTGAAGAATTAGAATTGTTATTTGGTTGTTGATATTCTTCTAATCCTTGCCATCTTAATACAGGCAAACCATTTTGAGTTTCCCAAATAGTATTAAAATTCCAATTAGTTAAAGGTGCATTTGATGAATTGTAAAAATAACTTAAATTATTTTGGATTAAAGTACAATCTGTAGATAATGAATTATCATCTTCACTAATACAATCATACCCTGGATTACTAACATAGGATCCAACAACTAATGAATCGAATTCAGAATATTCATTATGTTGCTTTAAGCCTACTAAGCTTCCAATAGTATCTGGGCCATCACCTAAATTGGTTAAGTTACTCACAGTAAAAGAATTTCTAATATCTTCTCCTGATAAGAATCCTACTAAACCACCTACATTATTGGAACCAGAAACATTTCCTGATGAATATGAATTATAAATACTCATTTCTGCAGGACCCATAAATCCTACTAAACCACCTACATTATTGGAACCAAAAACATTTGATTTAGAATAACAATTTCTAATAATTGAATTATTTGCAGATCCTACTAAACCACCTACATTGTCACTACCAGAAACTAAATTATTATCTGAATAGGATTGTCTAATTGCACCTATATTTTGACCTGCTAAACCACCTACTGCAAAATACCCCGTTACATTTCCATTAGCATAGGACTTACTAATAGTTCCTGAACTACTTCCAACCAATCCACCAATAGATTCACCAGAAGAATTTACATTACCAGTAGCAAAGGAATTAGAAATATTACCATCGTAAGAAGCTCCAACTAAACCACCAACACCATAATTCCCATTTACATCAGCAGAAGAATGAGAATTAATGGTAGTACTTGTTTGTAATACACCTATTAATCCACCTACACTTTCATTATTTGCAAATACATTCCCAGATGAACTTGAATTAATTACTAATCCATTATTTATTTCTGCAGCTAATATTCCTACAGTTGAAAAACCAATAATATTTGCATCAATTAAATTTACACTTGATATTATTGAATTATTAACAGTACCAAATAACCCAACATGAGATCTATTAGGCCAATTAGCATACAAATTTAATATATTATAATTGTTTCCGTAAAAATTACCACTAAATTGATCATCCATACCTATTGTATAAAATCCATTACTTTCATTAGCATACCACGAATTTTCATTATCTTCACAATCTGTTTGATTATTATAATCAAAATCAGAACAATGTGCAGCAACAAAATTCCACGTATTAGTATCAGAACAATCTATATTATTAATTAATTCATAATTGTTCCCCTGAGAATAATTTATATTCTGTAAATCTAAACATGAATTTATATCATAGTGACCATCGTGATCATTATCATTGATTAATTGTTCCCAATATAATATAGGATAATTATCATCTCTTACTTTCCAAACAGTTGAAAAGTCCCAATAGCCTGATGCATAAACATTAAAATCAGGATTGTAAAAATCATTGTAATCTTGTGCTTTAAAAACATTATCTGGATATTCTTCTGCATCCCAATAGGGCATATTTGAATTATTATACCACCAAAAATTATTTACTGTAAAATCATCAGAATAATCATATAAAATAATTGCTGAATCTGGATTCAATGTATTTACTGTTGAATAACAATTATTTATTTCTAAATAGGGTACTTCGCCAACAAAACCACCTGATGCATTACCATTAATATCTCCAGTAGTATAGCTATTTGAAATAGTTAATGATAAACCACTATCATTATTCTCTGCTCCATAACCTACAAATCCACCTATATCTGAAAATGCATTTATATTTACATTTGCATAATCGTTGTAAAAAAGTAAACTATTGTCATTGGTGTAAGAATTAACTGTTCCAACTAAACCACCAACATCGCTTCCATTTAAAACAAAAATATTAACATCTGCAAATGATTGTATAATACTAAATTCATAGTCTTCTTCTTCAACATTTTGACTTTCAAATAATCCTATAAATCCACCAACATTTTGTATTTCATTGTCAGAAGATATATTTCCTTTAAAATAGGATTTTTCAATGTGAACACTTGTTCTTCCTTCGTTATTTAATCCACCTACTAATCCACCAATATCACTACCAGTTACAAATATATTTGCATCTGCACCTGTGTTTTGTATATTTGGATAGGGAGTATAACCAATTAATCCTCCAACATTCTGTTGTGCATTTATATCTCCATAAAATAATGAGTTTGTGACATTAATACTTGATGTATAATATTGGTCTTCATCTGAGCTATAATACATTGCATAGCTAGATCCTACTAAACCACCAACATCATTTTGGCCAATAATATTAGCATCAACATAAACTGTATTCAAAGAACAATTTGGATTATCATCTTCAATATTACAATCCATTTCACCAATTATTCCTCCAACACTACTTCCACTATGAGCATCAATATTACCAAAGAAACTTGAATTATCAATTGTTATATCTGATCTATTATCACAGGGTTCTTGTCCTGAAATACCTACTAATCCACCAACATAACCCATAACACCAAATATATTTGCATCAACTCTTGAATTCTTTATATTTGTAAAACAACTTAAACCTACTAATCCACCAACAGCAAATACACCTAAGAAACTACCAGTAGCAGTTACATTTGTAATATTTAAATTATTATTTCCGGTTGACATTGATACCAACGCACCAACCATTATTTCTCCAATTATATTGGCATTAATTATATTCAAATCCTTAATTGTTACTTCACTATTATTTGAATCAACAACACCAAACAAACTAGCAAAATTATTTTCTGAATTTATATACAAATTACTAATACTATTATTATTACCATCAAAATTTCCAGTAAATGGAATTTCAGTTCCTAAAGGAATAAATCCCAAATATTTATCTTGAATCCAATTAGCTGCTTGAGCATCACAATCTTCTGGATTATTAATATCAGGGAAACCATCACAGTGTGCAGGGACAAAATTCCATGTGTTAGTATCAGAACAATCAATATTATTTCCTAAACTAAAATTTGCATCTAAAAAATTGTTGATATCTTGTAATTGATTACAATCAGTAACAACAAATGGATCATCAAATGTTCCTGTACCAGAAAATGGCGCATATGTAACATTTACATTTATATCATTTATTGTTTCATTACCAGCATTATCTACTGCTTTAATAAAATAGGTATGTTCCCCCAATTCTTGTGTGTACACATTAATTGAAGTATTCAAATCATTGCTTACCCAATTAACATTATTATCACTGAAAAGATATTCTTTTATTCCCGATAAACTATCTGTTCCAGTATAATTTAATTGAAAATCTAAAGTTGAATTATGAGTATATAAATCAGAATTATTATTTGGCGAATTAATATTTAAATCTGGTGCAGTTTTATCTATCAAAATATATTTTGTATATTGATTACCATCCACACCAAAGAAATTCTTTGAATAATAAGTAATTCCATTTCTACCTTCTGTTGTAAATGAAATATTTGAATTATATAATTCAGAAATTATTCCCCCACCAACAATATTTTTCAATGTAAAACCTGTACCATCACCAAAAGAATATGCCCCATCACCAAGATCAACATATACATCGTGATTAAAAGTTATTGGATCTACTAAATCAACAGCACTACTTGGATACTGTCTTACTACCCAGGCATTACCTTGAGAATCAAATGATATTCCTTTTTGCCAACCCAACCATGGATGAATATCAAGACTATTATTTAAAGGATTAATTACTGAAACTCCGTCCATTGCACCATAATCATTTGCTACCCAAACCTTACCATCTAAACCAATAGAAACATCATTAGGGTGATCTTGAAGATTAATTGTTGCAATTACAGACTGAGTTTCTGGATCAATTCTTGAAATTGAGTCACTCCAATAATTTGATACCCAAACATTGTTATTTAAATCAACTGCAATACCTGTTGGAGATGCGCCTACCGAAATATTGTAATCATTTGTATTTGTTGTTGCATTTATAAAAAATACTTTGTCTAAACCACTTACTGCCACCCAAACATTTTGATCAGGACCTACTGCAATATCATAGGGATTACCACCAATATTAATTGTTGCAATAACTTCATTTGTATCTAAATCTATTCTATATACAAATCCATCAAAACTAGACACCCAAGCATTATTATTTGCATCAATTGCAATACCCCACGGTCTTGAATCTAAAGGAATTGTATTAAAAATTTCATTTGTATTTGCATTAATACCATAAATTTCTGAAGAATCAAATCCAGTTACCCAAGCATTACCATAATTATCTACTGCAACACTATAGCCAACATTTGGAATATCTATTGTCGCTTCTAATTCATGAGTAATAGTATTTATTTTATATAATTTTTTTGCACTCGTTGCAGACACCCATAAAGTATCTGGAGAAAAATTATTAATTAAATAATAACTATTTCCACATCCTGATCCATTATCAACACAGGTTAAATGTAAATCTATATCACTATTATGCCACGCATCAAAATTAATATCTACATCGGTTGTTGCAGATGCTGTTTGATATTTTAAAATTGGATAATTATTGTTTCTAGTTTTCCAAATGTTTTGTAAATCCCAAATCATAATTGGATCCTCTACTTCAGAACCTTGGAACCAACCCAATCCTCCTCGCGCAGGAACCATTATATTACAATGAGAATTATCTTCTGAATCACAAAAAAGAGTACTATCATCACTAGATTGGTAACCCCATAATTCATTTACAGAACCATAACTATTAACAGTTCCAAATAAAAAACCAACATCAAGAGGCCCAGAAATATTTCCAACACTAAATAAATTATTTGCATTTGTTAATTGAGTATCTACTCTACCAATTAAACCACCAGCATTACTTGATATTGCATTTACATCTCCAGAATTATAGGAATTATTAATATAATTATTTGTTAACAAAAAACCAGCTAATCCACCAACATAATTATTTCCATCTATATTTCCAGAATTATAGCTATTTAAAATATTTAAATCATAGCCTGAATAACCAATTAAACCTGAAACATAATCATTACCAAAAATATTGCCTGTTGAAAAACTTTCATTAATTATTACATTATTATTAGTATCAAACTGTTCTGATTGCCCAATTAAACCACCAACATAATTACTATTAGAATAAATTGATCCTATATTTAATGAACGGTAAATATTTGTTTGTCCATTATCTGAACTTGCAGAACCAATAGCTCCTATTAATCCACCTACATTATTTGCATCATCAACAACATTAATATCAGCATAGTTACTAGAATTCAATATATTTGCAGCCCTAACTCCATTTCCTTCTCCCAATAATGCAATTAGACCCCCTACTGCATAACCAGAATTTCCAAAATCATAAATCTTACCATAGTTATCTGAATGATTTACTGTAAAATTATTTGCAGTCAATACATACCCAATTAATCCACCTACATTTGTATACCCCTTAATTGTACCATAATTATTTGACCGATAAATATTTACGTCTCCAAATGTACCAATATTAGCAATTAAACCAGCTGCATCAAAACTATCTAAATCAGTTGTATTAACATTTGCATAATTATTTGAATTAATTATATTTGTTATACCGCTTGCATTAATATTTAAATATCCTATAATACCTGCTGCATCCGAATGACCGGCAGAAATATTTCCTGAAACG
Source organism: Candidatus Iainarchaeum sp. (assembly GCA_903916665.1). GTDB lineage: Archaea > Iainarchaeota > Iainarchaeia > Iainarchaeales > 0-14-0-20-30-16 > 0-14-0-20-30-16. The sequence goes on from CAIWXP010000120.1 coordinate 11,283, forward strand.
TTAACATTGGAAACTGTGAAACTTACATTATGTTGGTCATAATCTACGCCTATCTGGCCAGCCAATGCACCAACATCTTCATAACCACTAATATTAAAATCTGCCAAAGTTAAATCTTTAATTACAACATTATTATCAACAAATATAGTACTAAATACTCCTACCGTAGATAAATTTGGATTATTAATATACAATCCACTTATTGTATGATGATTTCCATCAAAATTACCTCTAAATGGATGAAAATAATCACCTATTGGTTGCCAACCCAATCCACCATTCCAAAAATCGCCACCTTCATGAGTTTGATCAAAACAATTTATATCATTTGCTAAAGCAAAATAGGGTACATAAAAATTATCAAAATTATCTGGCTCAGTATTTGCAGGATCTAAATGAAAAATCATAAAAGACAGGTCCCAACAATTATATATTGGACAAGGATTATTAGATGTTTGACCTAATTTAAAGGTTCCATCATCGTTATAGTCTAAACAAATTCCATTGGCAAAAACTAAATTTAAAA
>CAIWXP010000121.1 GCA_903916665.1 Candidatus Iainarchaeum sp.
TCGATTTTGTTTGAGGATCCTTCTTCAATTCCCGGGCCACCTCAAACCCGTCCAAACCGGGCATCATCACATCCAGGATAATGACATCCGGCTTCTCGGTGCGGGATTTGCTCAAGCCGCCATTGCCATCGGTCGCAATCAGGACTTTATACCCGCGTTTTTCCAGCACAAACCGCATCGCCTCCACAATGTCCGCATCGTCATCCACAATCAAGACTTTTGGCATATTAAAATCTCCTGGTATTATTTGTGTTGAAAATATGACAATGTTATTAATTTTATTTATAATAATAGGAATAGGTTTTTTTATGATGAAACATACATCTCAATCAACCCAAGTAATTGTTGAGAGAAATGAAAATAATCATAGTAGAGAAATTTATCCTTCTATTATAGCACGTCCTAATTATGGATATAATAATTTACCAGAAGATGTTTTGATGAATCCATATGTTCCTCCAATAAGAGATGAAAGATATTTAGTTTCAGGACCTGTTCTTGGACCAGTTCAAGTTCCTATTAATATATCTACAAATGTTGGTGCAGTAGATACAAGTTATAGACAAGTTGGTATGTTAACACCATTACATGAGACAAATAATGATTCTAAAAAAAATAATATATTAGCATTAATGGGTAGACCTTTATTTGTATCAAGAGATAAATGGCAATATTATACAATGAGTGATCAAAAAAATAGTATTAAATTACCTATTATACGTAATGGAAAAAGTGCAACAACTGAATATGGTGTTGATAAATTATTTAGTGGAGATAGAGTTTTTGTTGAAGGATATAACCAACCATTTAAAACAACATTATACGATAATGATGTGATCAAATATTTGCCATTTATATAAAATATATTGTGTTAATTGTGTTAATTGTAATAATTACACTAATTACACTAATTATGCTACTACTAATTGAATTATACAAAATATAATTTGATTTTTGTATAATTATTTATTTAGTTTGGTGGTACTGAATTTGAATCTACTGGTACCGAGTTTGGAGATATTGGTAATAATGATGAGAATTTAGGTATTGCTATAGGTAAAGGCATATTTTGAACTAATTGATTAAATGAATCTTCAGAATTTTGATTTTCTGTGATACCATTCATTTGCTGGCTACTATTCATTTGTTGAACAACATTTTTAGCTATTTCTTTTATTAAAACATTAGTAGCTAAAAGAATAGGATTATCAAAATCTTGATTTTTCATTGGTTGTGGTTCACCTTGACTAGTTGAATAAGAAGCGTTTGGATCAGTATTTGGATCAGTAATTGGATCAGTAATTGGATCAGTAATTGGATCAGTAATTATAGGTGATCCATCTGGATTTGTTTCAGGTAATACATTTGGACCATTAATAGAATCAGTAATAGGATTAGTAATAGGACCATCAACCATCATAAGTGAATCATCTGGATTTGTTTCGGGTAATACATTTGGACCATTAATAGAATCAGTAATAGGATTAGTATTAGGGTCAGTAATTTGACCATCAACCATAGGTGAACCATCTGGATTTATTTGAGGTAATGTAATCGGATCAGTAATAGGATCAGTATTTGGATCTGTAATAGGACCAGTAATAGGATCAGTAATCGGTCCATCAACCATAAGTGAACCATCTGGATTTGTTAGTGATGATACTTGTCCAGGTAATGCTGTTGACACAGTAGTTGTTTCATTTGGTAAATTGTTAGATGGTAAACCAGATGTATTTGCATTTATTAAATCATCTTTAACACCACCAAATAATCTTTTCAACGTGGCTCTATGTAAATTAAGGTGTCTTCTTTTTCTAAATGTTTTGTTTTTATCTTGCCTACTTTTACCATTTTTGTTTTTAAATCTTTTAAGAGATTGTTTTTTTTTATTATATAATTTATTTATTTTACCTTTAGTCAATTTCATTTACTATAAA
>CAIWXP010000122.1 GCA_903916665.1 Candidatus Iainarchaeum sp.
TGGAAAAGATGTTCATAAAATTAATAAACCATTAATCCCGGAAATGGGAGGGTTTGCAATAATTTTTGGTTTTTTATTTGGCATTGGTTTTGCTTTTCCTTTTTTTGCAATCTATCACTACACATTATTAGCAGCAATATTAACAGTAATATTAGCAGCATTTGTTGGATTATTTGATGATTTATTCTCATTGAAACCAATTAATAAAATTATTTTACTTTTTATTAGTGCAATCCCTTTGGTTATAACACGATTAGGAGATACTGCAATTACAATTCCTTTTATTGGTCACATAGACCTAGGTATTTTTTACACAATTATTTTTATTCCAATATTTGTAAATGTTTTTGAAAATATGACAAATTTTTTAGCAGGATACAATGGCCTAGAATCTGGGTTAGGAATAATAACAATATTTTATTTTATTGTGGCAGCAACATTAATGAAAAACACATTTATAATTATTTTACTAATGCCTTTCCTATTCTCACTAATTGCATTTTATTTATTTAATAGATATCCTTCAAAGGTTTTTCCTGGAGATATAACTACTTTGGCCATTGGTGCAACCATTGCAAGTGCAGCAATAATTGGACAAAGTGAACTATTTGCAATTTTACTTTGTTTATTATATTTAATAAATTTTGGACTATACTTTATCTTTACTTTATTTTACAAACCATTTGCAAAAGTAAAAGAAACTCATATTTCAAGTGTTGATTCAAAGGGAATATTAGACAGACAGTATTTTAAAGATACTAAAAAAATGCAATGGCAAAAACTATATTATTTAGTTGAACATTGGTTTTATCCTTGCACTGAACGAAAATTAGTAACATTATTTCTTTTAACTCAGTTTATTATTGATGCATTAGTTTTGATAATTTGGTTCATATAGAGGTAAAGTTTATATATACCTATTTAATATTTATTTAGATAGAGTTTGGTGAGACTATGAAATTTTTTAGTTGGTTACTTTTAATTGCAATAATTATTTTTTGTGTTTTTTATAGCTATGATTACTATACCATGCCAAAAATTGATCCAATTCAAAATGTCAATGGTTGTATAACTTCTGATGAAAAAGATATTTTTGGTCAATTTAAACAATCAACCTATAGTATATTCTTACCAAAAGAATGGCCTTTCATGACATTAAATGCAGGCAATACTGAAGGTACTTTTAATTGGGGCACCAATCCCAATGATCAATATGAATTTTTCTCAATTTGGTCAAGAGATTATAATAAAGACGCAGATACACTTCTATTAGAAACTTTAAAACCAATATCTAATTATAAAATTGATTTACAAGATAGTATAAAAACAGCAAATGGTGAAATATTAAAAAGAATCTCAATTTCATTCAAAAATGAATCTGGAGATTACAAACAAGAATTATTTGCCTATGTTAAAAATGGAAAAGGTTATTTATTATTATCACGAGTTAGAGCACAAAATTATAATATGAATGCAAGCACATTAAATAAAATAACCTGTTCATTTAATGTAAATTAAATATATAAATAAACCGAATATTCTGCGTATCGCACAACTTATAGTAATGAGGATTCTTTTTCCGGATTGATGCGTTAAGCCTATTTTTCTTTTAAAAAAAAGGGGCTTATCGTTTTTGAAATATACTAATAAACCAATCTCTACAGCCATAGCCTTCATAGTAATTTACTACTTTAAAATTTTCTGAAAGTTTTTGAAGCCAAGCATCTCTTACAACCAAAGCAGTATAGGGATTAAATGTACTACAATTTATTGGTATTCCTAAGCTCTCATCATCCTTCGAAACAGACATGTATGCTAACCCATATCCTTTTGGTACCAATAGAGAATCTATTTTATTAAATAACTCTGGCAAAATATCTGGATGAAATCTATCTAGGAAAGAACCAGCGACTACTCCGTGAAATTTTTCTGGTGCATTCCAATCTAAAAAATCAGCATGAATAAATTTAGAATTTGGGCAATTTAATTTTGCATGTTCCAAAGAATTCTCTGAATAGTCTAATCCCGTAACATCAAAACCGTGCTTTTCTAATATTATTGAATTCAATCCGACTCCACAACCCAAATCCACTACTCTAGGATTAGAAAAATTAGTTTTTAATAAA
>CAIWXP010000123.1 GCA_903916665.1 Candidatus Iainarchaeum sp.
AAATAGAATTATAAAAGAAATTAAGAAGAATAACTTAACTGTTGATATTTCACAATTAAAAATTTATACATTTCATTCCTATGCTTTAGAGTATTTAGATGAGAATGATATTGTTTCATCTAATTTGTTAAGATATGCAATTTATGATTATTTAAAGAAGAATGAGATTTTAAATTATTCTGATACTTATTTGTTAGAGAATATTGTTCCTAAATTTGAAAATCTATTAAGATATTTAAAGAACTATGGAATAATGCCTTCAGACATAAATATTGAAAGTGTTAAACCATTATTAGAGGATTATAAAAAACAATCAAAGGAAGAATGAGTTACCTTTTTAGTGTATTTTGTAGACATTTTTAAACACTATGAAGAAATTAAATCAAATAAAGGTATAGATTATACTGATATGCTTTTGAATTTCCTAAAATTAGATATTCCAAAATTTAAATATGTTTTAGTTGATGAATTACAGGATGTAAATTCAATTGAAGCTAATATTGTGTTAAAGAGTTGTGAAAACTTTTTAGTTGTTGGAGATAAGAAACAAGCAATTTTTGGATTTCAAGGCGGATCAATTTCTAATTATGGATTATTTAGCGATTCTAAAAAATTTATTTTATCAAAGAATTTCAGAAGTTCGCAACAGATTTTAGACTACGCCAAGAATTTATTTTTATCTAAATCTTTAGATAAAGATTATTGTGAAGAATTAAAAGATTTAAAAGGTTTAGAAGGCGAATATCCAAAACCAATTTTATACAATACAAAAGATGTTAATGCAATTTGCGAATTAACTAATACTATTTTTCCTACATTAGGTTTAGATAAAGAGGGTAAACAAGAGCAATTGGCAATAATTGTTAGAACCAATTCACAAATACAAGAAATTGCCAAAGCATTCAAATTGAGAGACTATGATTTTTCTGTTACTTATTTTTCTGCATCTAATAATACAAAGAATGATTTGATTGATTTTTTTAAAGGTATTTTAAGTAATGATATTATTGATATTAGAAAAGCATTATTAACAATGTTTTCTCCAATTAAATTAAAGGATGCTTTAAATGATTTAGATCTAGAAACAATTTATTTATTAAGTCCAGAATTCAAGAAAATGCGCGAATTGAATGTTAATGAATTAGATAAATTATTTGAAGACTATATTTTGAAATTAGTTGTATCCTATGGCGAAGAATATTTATTCGCCTGTTTAAGCATTAGAAAATCCTACCAAGAGGCTTTGAAGACAATAGACAATTTGAATTACATTAAATTAATTGATTATTTGAAAGCATCAGATTTATTATCACAGGAAGTTAGTTCTAAAAAGAAAATTGTAATAACCACAGTTCATAAATCAAAAGGTTTAGAGTATAAATCTGTAATTTATGTACCCTATGAAATGAATGATAAATCTAATTTCCAAGATTATATTGTTACTAAGATTTTAGAAAGTAAGAATATTAAAATTAAAGAAGAGCTTATAGAAGAATCTTTAAGAGTTGATTTTGTTGCATTAACAAGAGCAAAACAAGAGTTATATATTTTGTTTGATAAA
>CAIWXP010000124.1 GCA_903916665.1 Candidatus Iainarchaeum sp.
ATTTGATAAAAAAGAAATTCTAAAATATATAGATTTTTTTGATAGTGCAAAATTAAATTTAAAAAAACGATTAATACTATTAGAGGGCAGTCCTTGGGTAGGATTATTTGAAAAGGAAAATTTTACTTTTGTAACTAAAAAAGAAGTTAAATTAAGTGATATTGAAATAAATGCAATATCCCATGATGTTTTAAACGCAAAGGAATTATTTATTGATGAAAAAGCAGTTGAATATGAAATTGCAAAAAGACAAATTGCATAATTTATGAAATGAAAAAAGGTATATTTATGGTTAGAATAATAACATTTGCCTCTGGAAAAGGAGGAGTAGGAAAAACAACCATTGCTGCAAATTTAGGAATAGCATTAAAACAAATGAATGAAAAAGTTTTATTGATTGATGCTGATGTAACAATGGCAAATTTAAGTTTAATATTAGGAATGGAATCTTCACCCATAACTATTAATGATGTTTTGAGAGGAGAAGCAAACATTGAAGATGTAATTTACAAAGGTCCTGGTGGTGTTGAAGTTATACCTGCATCATTGTCTTTACAAAATTTTCAAGCATTAGATTTAACAAAGATTCCTCAAATGGTAAAAAAATTATCCTATAACTACGATTTTATTATTTTAGATTGTGCAGCAGGAGTTGGAGAAGATACACTATCTGCAATGGCCGCAGCAACGGAAGTATTTATTGTTATTAACCCCTACTCTTTATCAATTGCAGATGCATTAAAAACAAAAATAATGGCACAAAAAATAAATGCAAAACCTGTGGGAATAATAGTAAACATGGTTGGATACTATAAAGGAGAAATAAAAGAAGGGGATATTGTTAAGATGATGGAATTACCAAGCTATGGTGTAATCCCATTTGATGAAGTTGTTAGAGAAAATTTTTATTATAAACAAATTGTTCCTATAATTATTAAAACACCAGGAACTCCGGCAAGTGTTGCAATAAAAAATATTGCTTCAAGAATGTTAGGAAAAGAACCAACTGAAGAAATAAAAAAATCTGGATTCTTTGCTTGGTTAAAAAGATTATTTTCAAAAAATTAAATTATATTTACAAATATTTTACGTGAGGGATGACTATGCAAGAAATATCGAAACCATTTGATTTCCTAAATTCAAGTATTAATAAAAATGTATTAGTACTTATGAAGGGAAACTTAAGAATAAGAGGAAAACTTAAAGCATTTGATGTTCATATGAACATTGTATTAGAAGATGCTGAAAAGTTAAATGAAGATGATACTGTTAGCCAAAAATTTGGTAAAGTTATAGTAAGAGGAGATACAATTATTTTAGTATCACCATAGAATAATTAAAAAAATCTGTAGTGGTTTAATGGGATCAATACAAATAAATAATATTAATGATCTTAAAAAATATGTTAAGATTCCTAAATTTCAAGAAAGTTCATTAAATGAAGTTATTAAAAAATATCCTGTTAAACTTACATATCATCTTTTAAAACTTATTAAAAAATCACCTAATCTGGCAAAACAATTTATTCCTAATTCTAAAGAACTTATTACTACAGGCATTTATAGGCCTTGGGAAGGTAAAGCAAATACAGGAATTTATGGTTTAGAAAGAATGTACAAAGATAGAGCAATAATTATGCCCATTTATCAATGTCCAGCTTATTGTAGACATTGTGTAAGAAAAGATTATTTAACAAGATCAAATAAAGCTATGAGCTATTCTGAAATTAATAAAGCATTAAAATATATTAAAAAGGATAAACGTATTACTGAAGTATTAATCACTGGTGGAGATCCTTTAATGGATTTAAAAAGATTAAATTACATTATTAAAGGATTAAGAAAAAATAAAAACATTGATGCAATAAGAATTGGAACTCGAAGCTTAATGTATGATCCAAAGAGAATAAATAATTCATTCATCAAAATGCTTTTAAAATATAAAAAATCAGATAAGCCAATTGAAATATCAACTCAATTTAATCATCCTGACGAGTTAACAAAAGAAAGCATTAATGTTTGTAAAAAATTAAATTCTCATGGAATTAGAATTTATAACCAAACAACTGTTTTGAAAGGAATTAATGACAATCCAAAAACTCTTATGATATTATTTAAAAAGTTAAGAGCAATTGGTGTTGAAATGCATTATATGTTACATTGTGCACAAGTAAAAGGTGCAGAACATCTACAAACAAGTGTAAAAAAATTAATTAATATAAAAAGATACTTTGCAGAAGGTAATTTATCACGAAGATGTAATCCCAATTTTATTTTGTTAACTAGTGTTGGAAAACTTCAACCACTATTAGAATGTGATATTATAAAAAAGAAGAAAAATATTCTTTATTTAAAAACACCATATACAGTAAAAGACTTCAAATCAATTAACCCTAAATTCAAATTACCAATGGGCTGTTCTATAGCTAAAGATAAAACAATAATCTGTGAATACATCGATGGTAAAGACTAATACTTTTGTTATATTCACACTATTTCTAACATTAACTATATATACTTATTTTATATGTATAATATAGAGAATTATGTCATTTGATTTAAGCACTGAAGAAGTAATTGTAGGAAGAACAGAATCCGATATTAAGAAGTACGGAAAGAAAGGTACTGGTTTTTTAGCTAAAGTTGTTATGAGTTCTGGTGAAAACCCAGTATTAGGAAGAAAGATACTTGTTGATTTGGCAAAACCCCACGTTGTTTTAATTTGTGGAAAACGTGGTGGTGGAAAATCCTATTCAATGAGTGTTTTTGTTGAAGGGTTTGCACAATTACCTCCAGAAATTAGAACTCGTATGGCTGTTTTAGTAATTGATACCGTGGGAATATTTTGGTCAATGAAAATGCCCAATACTGAAGAAGCTAATTCTTTATATGATTGGGGTCTACAACCAGAAGGTATGGGAAATCTAAGAGTTTTAGTACCAATGGGAAAATATGATTTTTATAAAAAAAATAATTTGCCCGTTGATGGCGCATTTAATATTAAAACTGCAGATGTTTCAGCAATGGAATGGCTTTCAATGTTTCATTTAAGTTGGTCTGATATTGAATCTGCAATTATTTTAGAAGCAATTGAAAAAGCACAGGTTACTTTTGGCAGCTATTATGGGTTACCTGAAATTTATTCTGTTATTGATTCTTTAGAAACCTATAACCTAGAAAATAGATTAAGTTTAAAAAATAGATTTAAGCTAGCTGATTCCTGGGGAATATTTTCAAAAGAAGGTTCACCAATTGTTGATATTGCAAAGCCTGGTTTTGTAACTGTTATTGATGTTTCCACCTATGGTCAAGTTTTAGGAATGGAAAATGTAAGAGAAATTATTGTTGCGATTTTAGGAAAAAGATTATTTGAAGAACGAGAATTGGAAAGAAAAAAAGAAGAAATCACTTTAATTGAAGGTGGAGAGAAAAAATCTGACATGCCAATGATTTGGATGCTAATTGATGAAGCACACATGTTCATGCCAAAGGATAGAAGTTCAATGGCACTAGATGTTTTATTAGAATGGGTTAGAGTTGGAAGACAACCCGGATTATCATTATTATTAGCAACGCAGAGACCTGAAAGATTACATCCTGATGCAATTTCACAGTGTGATTTATTTATTAGTATGCGATTAACAGCTAAAATGGATATTGATTCTGTTGGAGCATTAAGACCAAGTTATTTACATGAAGATATGGATAAATACTATGCCACTTTACCAAGAGACAAAGGTTATGCTTTAATTTTAGATGATAATTCTGAAAAACTTTGGATGGTTAAAATAAGACCAAGAACAACATGGGATGCAGGTAAAACTGCTTCTGCTTTCAAAAAGTGATTCTATGGGTGTGAAATTAGTTAAACAAATCTATCCTTGTCAAGGAGTTCCAGTTATTATTTTTGAAACTCGTTGCCCTAAGCCTTGCTTGTATTGTGATTTATACAAGCGAGATTTTAATAAAAAAGAAATTCTTGCAGAAGGAAAAGAAGCAATTTTAAAAGAATTAAAAAAATATAAAGGGGCTTATTTCTCTGCTGTTTCAGATTGTTTTTTACCTCAAAATAAAGATTTAACTTTGGAATTGATTAAAGGGGCATGGAAAAATAAAAAAGATTTTGTTCCATTAGTAATAACAAAACAAATAATTCCTGATGACGCAATTAAACTATTTGCAAAAAATAAACATCGTTTAGTTTTACAGTATTCTATTCCTAGTGTGAATAATAAACTTTTATCAATTATTGAACCTGGCGCTGCCTCGGTATCAGATAGATTAAAAACAATTAAAAAAGTTATTAAAGCAAAAATTCCAGTTATTGCTGTTGTAATGCCTTGGTTTAATATCTATGAAAACAATGAATCTATTGAAGATCTACCAAAAGCATTGGCAAAAATTGGTATTTTAAGATGTAAAATTGGTACTGGCGTTTTAACAGAAATACAAATGCAAAGAATGTTGGCTACTAAAAATAAATCAATTATAAAAGCAGTCAAAAAACTAAACCAAATCAAAAAAGTTACTACTCGTGTAGGCTATACTTGGCCACAAAAAAAGAGAATTACCGAATTTTCTAAAATTATTAAAGCATTTGATAAATATGGAATAAAATCTAAAATATGTACTGCAGATAATATTGATTTAATAGGAAAAGTTAAATTTCCACTTTGTACAATTTTTAAACATCCAAATTTCAAAAAAATAAAAAAGTGAAACTATGAATTTAGAAGAATACTTAGAACAAAATAATATTTGGTATAAGTTTGTTGATAAGCCCGAAACTATTCATACAGCCGATGCAGCCAAAGAATCTGGTATAGATTTAAAAAAAATAACTAAATCATTAATTTTATTAGATCAGGATAAAAATCTAATTTTAGCAATTGTTCCTGGTGATTGCAAATTATCTTTTGAAAAAGTGCGAACAGCAACAGGGGCAAAGAAAGTAAGACTAGTTCCTTTTGAAGACGCAGAAAATTATTCTGGATATTTACCTGGTGCAACACCAATGGTTTGTCATAAAAATAAAATGATTGTTATTATTGATAAAAAATTAATATCCTATGACACCATATTTGGTGGCGGTGGAACAAGAACTAAACTATTAGAATTAAAAACCAACGATGTAATAACATTAAATATTGCCAAAGTAGAAGACATTAGTGAATAAATTGAGTGAAATAAATGAAAATAATCTATGTAGCGCACTATACAAAATATGATTTTCAAAGAGAACTCTATGAACCATTAAAGAAAATTACTAATTATAAATTTATTTTTCCACATGATAAATCATTGGTTTCTGAAAGCTCAAAAAACAAAATAAAGAAATGTGATGTTATCTTGGCAGAAGTATCCTATCCTAGCACAGCTATAGGAATAGAAATTGGTTGGGCAGATTCTTTTAAGAAACCTGTAATATATTTGCACAAAAAAAATTCAAAAATTTCAAAATCATTAAATATTATCTCAAAGAACTTTTTTGCATATAAAGATTTAAATAAAGAATACAAAAAACTAAATACTCTTTTAAATAAGGTGATTAAATGACTCGCCTACATACTAACAAACAATATCTTAATAAAGATTGGACAATTGATACAGTAAATAAAGAAATCAATAATGGTTTAGAAATATTAAATAAAATAGATAAACCAATTGTTGCTTTTTTTGGATCTCACAGAATTAATAAAACAAATAAATATTACAAACATTGCGAAACTGTTGCTTTTGAGTTAGGAAAGAATGGATTTGCAATAGTTACTGGTGGTGGACCAGGAATAATGCACGCAGCAAATACTGGTGCAACAAAAGCAAAAGCACCGAGCATAGGATTAAAAGCAGAATTATTAACAAAAGAAATAGTTAAAGATAAAATATATTCTCACAAGTCAGATTTTAAATTTATTTTTGTTCGACGATTCATAATGTCAATTAAAAGTGAAGCATTAATATTTTATCCTGGTGGTTATGGTACATTAAACGAATTATTTGAATATGCTGTTTTAATGCAAACAGGAATCTGTGATAAAGTACCAATAATCTGTGTAAATAAAGATTATTGGAAAGGATTATTCGATTGGTTAAAGAAAAATCCTTTAAAAAATAAATTCTTTATTCATAATAATGATATAAAATTATTATACTTTGTAGACTCTGAAAAAGAAATTATAAATATTATTACAAAACGTAAAAGGTGATTAAATGGTTGATGAATTAAATGGTGAAGTATGTTGTCCTAGATTTGATCCTGC
>CAIWXP010000125.1 GCA_903916665.1 Candidatus Iainarchaeum sp.
GATCCACCATCTTTAATTAATAAACTTTGTATATTAAAATCACAATTTTTTATTGTTACTTCATTAATTTTTGCACTGCCAAAAAAGAATACAGAAATAATATTTGACAAGTATACTTTGTGATAATTACAATCTATTGTTATATTTTGATCTACACCTGCATTTTCATCAGTAAAACTTAAACCATAATAAAATCCACTAACACTATTAACATCATCTGTTAAATAAATTGTTGAACCTAAATCTGCTTCTGTTAAAGTATTTACATAATCAATTGAATTTGCATTTGTTAATGCTAAATAATCATAGTAATTTTTATCGGAACCTAAAATAGTTATTGGATTATCACATATTCCTGAAGGTGATTTATCATCAAGAGTACATATTAAATTACCATCTTGCCCATACCAAACGTTTCCACCAATATTCTCAGAAAAATCATTGAAACCCAATAGTGCTCTTTCATTAATATCTTTTGTTAAAACATCATTAAAGTTTAAATTAACATCATGGTTAATATCGTTATAGGCCACAACAGTTATAAAATTACTATCTTGATTAAAATCTCTAAATATGTTATTATATATTGTTCCAGAATTAATATCTATTGCACCCATTAATAAAGGAAAATTAGTATCTGAATTTGTTAATACTAAATTTGCAATTATTCCAGAACCATAAAATAAAGCTTCATGATTATCATTGTATGCGTCTGCTTTAAAACCATTGATATTTAAATTATTAAAATTAGGATTAAAAAATATTACATTATCAGTAATAATATCATTATTTAAAAAATTCATATTAATATCCAAATTAGACACAAAATTAAAAAATATCCACCCAAAGTTAAAAACATTGGAATCATTCAAATTAAAATTGCTAACTGTATTTAAAAAAGCAAATATTACCCCACTATTATTATTAATATCCAATCCCAAGATTATTAAATTATTTAAATTTCCTGCATTCGCCAAAAATAATGCTGCTTTTCCACCATTTAAATTACTATCTAAGTAAATTTTTGTATTGTTAAAATTTAAATTTAAATCACCATTAGAATAATTTCCAAAAAAAGCACCATTATTCACATCTATACTAGAATTATTAAATATAAAATTATTTATGTTTGAATCCGAACTTTTAATAAAACCATCAAAATTCATTCCATTTGAATCTAATTTTAAATCTAAATTCAAATCATCAAATTGCAAATAGTTTGCATTTACATTATTAAAATCAAATTTCAAATAACTATCTTGAGGAAAAATAGTTCTGTAAGTATCTGGATTGTCCTGTGAAATTGCCCAATTATTTGGTATATCATCAGACCAGTTCTCAAAACTAGGATTTAATATTATATTATTATAATTCATTGTTGAATAGGTATTTATATCATCTAAATAAACTTCACTCCCTGTACTTAAAAAAATTATATCCACATTTGTACTATTATTAACTGTTATAGATGGAATAATTATTTGTGATGAATAATTTGATGCAATTCCCAGAGCAGATATATTATTATTACTAGGAATATTTGTCATATCCCAAGAATGCATATTAAAATTGTAATAATAATTATATAACCCATCAAAAAAATGATACATTAGTCCCAAATTATATGAATGATTACTATTATTTGAACCAGTTTTTGCATAGAAAGTAGTCGTATAGCTTTGATATGAATTCATATATACTGTTTGTGTAATACTTGCATTACCATCTGGGTTTGTATTATGGAATTGTAATGCAGAACTACCTGTATTTGCGTTGGTTGATTGTAAAATACTTGGACTACTATGATCTCCTGTGTGATCTCCAAACAGATTAGAAAAAAATGCAGTATTTATTAAATTCAAATTACTATCTTTAAAATTAATATGATTATAATCTGATGCCCCAACAACAATAGGATAGAATGATTCACTGCTATTTAAATCTAAATTTGATATGGTTAAAACATTTGAGTCACCCATATTCAAAAATGGAAGTCCATTATTATCATAAAAATTTGAACCAAAAAAATTCAAATCTAGGTTATTTACTTGGAACAAAGAAAACATTCCATTATTATTTAAAACAATATTTGAATCAAAAATATTTAATTTATTTAAATCTGCAAAAATAATAAATCCTAGTGAAATATTTACACCATCAAGATTTAAATCAGCATTTGAAATTTCAAAATTACAATTTCTAAATGTTAATGTATCCATTGCAAAACCAGTTTCAAAAAAACCAGTGAAAGAATTTGAATCTAAATTAATGTTATGATAATTACAATCTATAGTCATATTTTGACCTATACCTGCATTTTCATCAGCAAAATTCAAATCTAAATATATTCCATTATTTATATTTGAAATATCTGAATTCAAATCATAGATACCATTAATGTATGATTCATCTATATGATTAATTGCTGGTGGCGGACCAGCTGGTGGCGGACCAGCTGGTGGCGGACCACCTTTTCCATTATCACTAAAAGTTTGCCATTGCAAATAGGGATAACCATTATTATAATGAGAATCAATATTCCAAATATGATCATCCCAGCCAGCATCTAAAAAAGTTGAAAAATTTGTCATTTCTTCTGTTGTTTTGGGTGTTCCTTTTCCAGTATTATCGCTTTGACCAGAAGTATTTCTATCATAAAAAGAATTTGTTACTGTTCCAGTATTTATTCCTATTAATCCCCCATTATGGCTACCACCATTTGTTAGTAAACTTCCTGCAGAATAAGAATTATAAACATTACCTGTATTTGCACCAACTAAACCACCAATATAATCTAAATTGCCCCAAACAGAATTAATAGCATAGGAATTATTTATATCGCTATGATTAAATCCAACCAAACCACCAATATAACTACTTAATGAATGTGAATTACAAAGAGAATAGGAACTTAAAATATTACCATAGCTTTCTCCAACCAACCCTCCAATATCTAAATTTCCAATAATTTGACCTGTCGAATAATTATTTGAAATAGTAGTATAATTATCTAAATGACCTATCAATGCACCTACATAGTTATGCCCAGTTATATTTACATCTATTAGTCCTAAATTTCTAATTGTTGCATTATGCGTATATCCAACTAAACCAACATAATCTTGAGTTGATCTATTGATATATAAATTACTTATTGTGTGACCATTACCATCAAATAAACCAGAAAAAGAATTAATATCATTTCCAATAGGTGTAAATCCTTTTCCACCATCCCAACTTCGAGTAATATTACAATCAACATCATTTGCTAAAATATAGCTTGCAGATAAATTTTCCTGAACCGCATTCAAATCATGACAACCCATAATTTGGTAGGGACTTCCTGATGAACCATCTCCACCACCAAAGGATGCAAAACTAAAACTTAAACAGAAAACTGTTAAAACAAAGAAAATCAAAAAACTATTTATAAAACGCAAATCATCACCTAAGATATATATATTGTGTGATAAGATTATGATTTACTTATTTATAAATATTTCGAAAAAACAAATCAAATAATGTAAAAGATAAGAAGAAAAAATACCACCCAATATTCTGCCATGACAACAGCCTATAGCCATCGAGTATTCTTTCTTTGGAGTGGACCGCATGCATTTCTCTTCTTTGAAAAAAGAAAGGCTTATGGAGTTAATCTATCTGGATCTCTTGGAAACAAAACAGCTTCTTTAGTATTATCTAAATTTGCCATTCTTCCTACTATTCTATCCACACCCATTCCAAAACCACCATGGCTTGGGCAACCATATCTCAAAAGCTTAGAATATTCTTTTAAATCTTCTAAATTTAATCCTTTTGCCTCTGCCTGTTTCAAAAACAATTCTAATTTGTGCTCTCTTACCGCACCAGTTGTTATTTCTTGACCCTTATACAATAAATCAAATGAATTAGTAGTTCGTCCATCTGTATTATAATTATGATAAAATGGTCTACACGAAATAGGATAATCAATTACTAAAACAAAATCCGATTTATCTTTTTCCAAAAAATGTTTTCCTAAAATTGCTTCTGCTTCAGGATCTAAATCATCATCTAATATTTTCTTACCATATTTTTTATCCAATAATTCCAAAGCATCATAGAATTTAATTACTGGAAATCTATTTGGAATATTAAAACTAATATTCATTTCTTTTAATAATTCAGAATCATTTTTTTCTAAATGTGACATAATATATTTAAACATATTTTCAGTTATGTCAGTAACATCCGATAATTTATTAATAAAAGATAATTCTGCATCCAATCCAGTGAATTCAGTTAGGTGTCTTGTGGTATGACTTTTTTCAGCTCTAAATACTGCACCAATTTCATATATTTTTTCAAAACCTGCTGCCTGTAACATTTGTTTATACACCTGCGGACTCTGTGATAAATAGGCAACTTTACCCATATAATCTACCTTGAATAAAGAAGCACCAGATTCTGCACCTATTGTTGTTATTTTGGGAGTATTTACACTAATAAATCCTTCCTTTTGAAAATACTCATTTACATAGCCTAATATTTTACTTCTCAAAATAAATATATTCAAATTTTTCCTATGTCTTAAATCCAAAAATCTATTGTCAAATCTTGTTGAAAATTCTGATTCAATTTTTCCAGACAAATCCAATGGCAAAGGTTCTGCTTTGGTTAAGATTTCTATTTCTTTTGCAACAATTTCAAAACCATTTCTAGCTTGCTCAGACAATTGTAATAAACCAGAAACATTAACAACACTTTCACAGGTTATTTTTGATAATTCTTCAAACAATTCTGGTGTTTCTTTTTTCTTTGCAATAATTTGTAAAGTTCCTTGTCTTCTACGTAAAATAATAAATGCTAAATTTCCCAATAGTCTTAACTCTTCAACAAATCCCGATATTGAAACTGTTTTTCCTGCTTCTTTTTTCAATTCTTCAAATGCCATTCAAATCACCTAAAATTAAATATAATTTTCATAAAGTTATCTTGGTTTTCTCAAGCTTTGCAACCATGCTTTTGTTTCTCTAGACATTGGTCTTTTACCTTTTTGCCCTCTTGTTAATTCTTGTTTTGGTTTTGGATCTTCTAACTTTCTTATTGGACTAGTTTTAACAAATCCTAATGATACTAAAACAATATCTATTTTTGATTGTCTTTCTAATATTGCGTCTCTTTCTTTTTGTGTAGCAACTAACGCATCATAATGTTTTCTTTTATTATCTGGTTTTCTCGCATTTTTATACAAATCATCTAATTGTAATATTCTTGCAATCAAAAGCATATAATTTTGTCTTAATCTTTCTCGCTCTAAAACTAAGGCACTAATTTCTTTTGCATCCATGATAATCATTAACCACAATATATTATATAATATACAGTCATAAAAGGTTTATAAAAAGGTTCTTAGAATCATCAACAAATCATCAGAAATATTTTGCCTTTGACCATCAATAACCAAATATACATTTTCTTTATTTAATTTTGGCAAATATTTCCAAGTGTTTTCTAATTTGTTATGTTTAACAAATTGCAAATATTTTGTTAATAAAGGATAAAATTGTCTTGGATTTTCTACTTTATATTGCAATCTATCCAAAGCACAAAAATCATAGTGTTCATCATAAAATTTAAATGCAGGAAATAATCTACAAATTAAAGGTCTTGAGCCATATATTGTACATTGATGATTCTTCAAAAAAATACAGGCACCATCTTTTTGTTTTAATGCCAAAATAGAAAATAAATAATATTTCTTATTTTTCAATACAACTTCTAAAAAATCAGTTTTTGCATAATTATCATATTCAGTTAATTCAAAATAATAGTCTAAATGGTTTTCAACAAAATTCTTGTAATTTATTTTTAACTTTTTAGCGATTGCTTTTGCTTCATTTGGAAATAAATATATTTTATACTTCCTACAACACAGATCACAGCCATTACATAGATTTTCAACAAGCTTTATTTTTGGCTTTATTTTTGATTTAATGTTCTGCTTTATTTTTGCTTTTGTTTTAACCATATTAAACTATAACTAAAATCCTTTATATTCTTTTAGGTTATATCTATACTATGGAATTTAAAAAGATAACCTATCCTAAAGATGAAGAAAAACATCAGGATACTGCTGAATGGTGGTATTTCAATGGTTTTTTAGAAAGTAAAACTGAAAAATTTGCCTATATGCATACTTTATTTAGAACCAATCTAAAATATAACAATCTATTAAAAATGATTCCTTTTCATAGAAAACTTTTCAAAGATTATTATTTTTCTCATTCTCTATTAATAAATTTAAAAACAAAACAAATGATAACTGATATAAAACATCATGTGCACATATCAAAAAAATCATTTAAAGATATTTTATTATCATTTGAATACGAAGATTGTAAATTAAAAGAAAAAAATATGTTTGAATATGATTTAAAAAATAAATTTTTAGATTTAAATATGAAATCAAATAAAAAACCCCTATTAGAAAATGCAACCGGAATAATTAAAAACGAAAAAAATTTCACCTATTATTACAGTTTAACAAATTTAAAAACTAA
>CAIWXP010000126.1 GCA_903916665.1 Candidatus Iainarchaeum sp.
AATTAATTAATTCTGTTTTTGTTTACTAATTTTTTAAAAACCAATTCCATCTTTTTTACCGAGTTATTAAATGAATATTGTTTTGCAATTTTCAAACTTTGTTTTGACATTCTTTTTCTTAAATTATCATTTTGCAATAACAAATCTAATTTTTCTTTTAAATCATTAGTTGAATTATATTTAAATATAAATCCATTATCATTAACAAATTGTTTTGACGCATTATCTTTATGATTACTAATTAAAACCGGCAACCCACAAGCCATGGCTTCTAAAACAACCATGCCTTCCAACTCAAAAATACTTGGCAATACAAATATATCTGAAATAGAATATACTTTAATTAATTCTTCAATCGAAATAAAACCTAAAAATGCAATGTTTTTACTAGCCGCATATTTTTCAACATATTTCTTTTTTAAATTTCCTTCACCAACAATTAAAAATTCAATGGCTTTATGTGAATATAGTTTTGTAACTTTTAAAAGCAAATCAAGATTCTTCTCTTTATTAAACCGCCCTACAAAGAGTACTTTCTTTGAATTATTTGTTAAATTATATTTCCTTAACAACGTTAATTTATTAGTTTTATCTTTTTTAAAAGTATTTAAATCTATTCCATTACTAATTATACAATAATTCTTATTTTGTATAAAACTTGTATTTCGATCAAAAGCGGATTTGGAAGGATAGATTAAATAGGACGAGTTATTATACACAAAATACATTAATTTATTTAATTGCTTCAAAATAATTTTCGATAATATATTATCTGGCAATTGAAACGATAGTTGATCCTTATCTACATGAACATGACTAACAAAAGGTATTTTATTTTTTTTAGCTAACTTTAAAACATATTTTGAAACTAAAGAAGGATGAATACTATAAATTAAATCTGGATGATCTAAATTAAAATCTTTTTTTAAAGAAAAATTAGGCAAAATGTGTTTGAATTTTTGACCGCCAGTACCAAATGATGAAAAATATTCCCTTATAATAACATTTTTATTTTGAAGTTTTAAGTTTAATTTGAAATCTTTAGGTAATTTAGTAGTATATAATATTATTTGATTATTAACACTTAATCCAGATATAAATCGAGATGCAGATACCAATGATCCTCCCAAAGTATTGATTGATTCACAAATTATCAGTATTTTCATGTTTATCCCTATTTGAAAATATTAACTTGTAGAAAAAGGTTTTAATATTAGATTTAAAATACCATATTACAAATCCTAATATTAGAATTAACCCTAAAATGATTCCTGCCTTTTGATATATATTAAAATAATATATAAATTTTGCAATACTCCCTACAACCGAGTATCCCAAAAAAGAAATTATCCCATCTAATATTATACTAAATATTATGGAGCCCAAAATAAATTTCTTAAATGAATAACGTTCTTTACCTAAATACAATAAACCTATAGATGAAAATGCAGGAATTGTTTTTATTACTAGCAACGCCTTATAAAAATGCTGATCCAACAATTTTCTTAATTTTTCAAACAACGTTTTATTTTCTATTTTTTTAAATTTATCTCTAAATGTTATTTGTGCTATTTGAGATCCAAAAAAATAATGCAGTGTGTCACCAATAACACTGCCCAACACAGCCAAACTAAAAACATACCATATGTTTAATATACCGGTCACAGCAACAAGCGCAGCAATAAAATTAACTATTGGACCTTCAACAAGAAATAATAAAAATAAAACCCAGTATTTAGGATCAACAAAAAAACTCAAAATCCAACTAATATCCACACAAATACCTTCATTTTTTTATATACTTATCAATAATAGATACAATCTTTTTTACCGTATCTTTCGTTTTATGTAATTTTTTATTTTTAATTAACATTGTATTTTTAGTATTGTGAACTAAATTACTGTTGGCGATTATTTTTTGCGAATCAACAATATTAAAAAATCCTTTATTCTTATGATATTTTGCCAAATACTCTTGTTCTGATTGATTATGGGTAGGAATTAATATAGAATCTTTATTTAATTCTACCAAATCCATCATTGTTGTATAGCCAGTTCTAGAAATAATTATTTTAGCTCTATTAAATAATTCATTTTTATTTAATCCTTTAAATGAAGAATATACTTCTATATTGCCAGGCAATGTTTTATGATAATTGTTTAAATGGTCACCCATAATAAAAACTTTTTTTCCTTTTCTTTTTTCTAAAACAGAAATTAAATTATCATAAAATTCTTTTTTGTGCTCATGTAAGAATCCGCTTATAACTACTAAATAATCAATATCTTGTTTTATATCTAATTTATTATATTGTGATAAAATACCCACATATTCAGAATTTATTTTATCAAATCTTTTATTATGAGATAGCGCACCAGAAATACAATTTGGAGAAGGATAATCAGGAATTAAAATTTTAGTAAATCGTTTAAATATTGATACATTATACATGCTCCCAGCTTTTCCAAATAAAACATAGGGGTGTTCAAATTGAAATTCAAATTGATGGGTAATTAAAAAGCTAGGTACTTTAAATGAATAGCCACCATAATTACCATCAGAAATAACAAATTTAATATTATATTTTTTAACTAACTTTTCAATAGCTTTGTGATCATAGTTAATTATGTGTGGCATACTTAAACCATCAATAACTATGTTACAAAAATAAGCTATGGCCGATTTTCCCCTTTCCAAAGGTGGCCAAGGATTTGTGTTTACAATTAAAATTACACTTTTGTTTTCTGAAAATTCATCTTTATAAAAATTTATTATGTGTTGTTCAGAATATATATAAATCTTATTTCCTTTGCTTAGATAATACTTTATTAAAGGTAATGATCTAGTTGCATGTCCTAAACCTAATGCACAAATACTAAACAGGATATTATCAGTCATAGTAAACCTACGCAAATACAATATATATATTTAACTGTAACAATAACCAAAAATTAGTAAATATTTGAATTAATTAAACATTCCTTATTGTTTCATAAAATGCTTTTGCAGAAATATA
>CAIWXP010000127.1 GCA_903916665.1 Candidatus Iainarchaeum sp.
AAAAAAGTAACATTTAAAATATACAATGATGTTTATTCTAAAGAGCTATTAATTTCAGGAACTGTTGATTAAATGATTATTTATTTAATTGTAATTTATTACAAGGAGTAAAAATTTACAATAATTATAAAAATAAGGGGTATTTTTATGCCAGTTGAAGATAATAAAGAAAAAAGTATAGTTACAATTATTCAAAACATGTTATCATCTGGAGAAACTGCTGATAAAATAATTGCTAATTTAAAAGAAATGAATGTACCTGAAGAACAGGCAAAAACACTATTAATGATTGCTCAAACAAATACCTTGGCAGTATTAAAAGGCGATGTTACTCAAATGGTAAATGAACAAATGAATTTAAAATATCCTAATTTAGAAAAACAATTAACGCAGATTGTAAATGATAAAGTTAAAACTGCAGAAACTGATGTTTATGGACAAGTATCAACAGAATTAAAAAAATCAGTAGATATTAATAGTGCAAATCAAACTAAAATGGCCGATAAAATCATAGGAATATCTGTTGAACAGGATCAAAAAATAGAATTAATAAAACAGAAATTAAATGAATTAGGAACTAACTATGACCGTTTAGCATTGGGTTCTACAAGATCTTTGGTTTATATGAGATTTGCTGCTTTTATAATTGGTTTAGGATTAATTGGATTTTTAATTTTTAAAATATTTAATTTAGTTCCAGGCTATTCAATTGATTATTTAATATTTTATGCAATAGTAGGATTATTGGCAGCAATATTATTGGTATTAAGTTTAATTTGAGTTGATTGTAATAAAAATAATTTCGTGGAATTTAGCAGGAATAAAAAGCGTAATATCAAAAGGTCTTTTTGATTTTATGAAAAAACAAGCAGCTGATTTTTATTGTTTTCAAGAAGTTAAATCCCATGAAGATATTCAATATAGCGATTATTTATGTTATACTTTTAAAGCAAAAAAGAAAGGTTATTCTGGATTAACTATTTTTACTAAACATAAACCTTTGAATATAATTTATGGAATTAATAAAGAAGAAATTGATAATGAAGCTCGTGTATTAACTTTAGGATATAAAGATTATTTTTTAATTAATGTTTATTTTCCCCATTCTGGAAGAACTTTAGAACGATTGAATTTTAAATTAAATTTTAATAAAGAATTTGAAAGTTTTTGTAAAAAGTTAGAACATAATAAACCCTTAATTATTGTTGGCGATTTTAATGTTGCTCACAGAGATATTGATTTAGCAAATCCAAAACAAAATAAAAAAAATGCAGGATTTACAATTCAAGAACGAAATTGGTTTGGTGATTTTTTAGAAAAAGACCTTGTTGATACATTTAGATTGTTTAATAAAAATAATGGAAACTATACCTGGTGGACCTATAGAAGTGGCGCAAGATATAGAAACATAGGTTGGCGTATTGACTATGCAATAGTTTCAAAATCTTTTGTTGATAATGTAAAAAAAAGTGAAATATTAAAAGAGGTATTAGGCTCAGATCATTGCCCAATATCTTTAACCATTGATTAATTATTTTAATTTAATAATATATTCTCTAATTTTAGCTTCTGGATAGGCACCAACAAAGAAATCTTTTGGTTCACCATCTTTAAAGAATACAACAGTAGGAATAGACATTATTTCTAATTCTTGAGCTAAACCTTGTTCTTCATCAACATTTATTTTAATTAATTTTAATTTATATTCTGTTGCTAATTTGTCTAACAAAGGACCTAACATTTTACAAGGACCACACCAATCAGCAAAAAAATCAACAATTACCAATTCTTTTTTTGATGCTAAAACAACATCTTTCTCAAAATCTACTGCCAAATTATCACCTTTTATTTAATTTATTCAATCTAACCAAATAAAGAGAGTGAATATATTTATAAATAATATATATAAGAGAGGTTTGAAAATCATAGTTTGAATAGTAGAACAGTGCCGTATCGGATAAGTTTCTCTAATGTTAAATATATATACTTTTTCATAGCATTATAGATATGGCAAATATTTACGATGATGAAGATACTTTAGAAAATCAAGAAAATCAAGAGAATCTTGATGAAAAAGAAAATAAAGAAGTTTC
>CAIWXP010000128.1 GCA_903916665.1 Candidatus Iainarchaeum sp.
ATTAACTTTTTTTCAATTAGTTCAAATATTATTGCTAATATAATTAATGCGGGAAATACATATATCCAAGGAACAATCCAATTGGTTGGCCAAAAAGGTAATAATGAGATTATTGCAATAATTAAAAAGAAAAGTAAGCCCCAAATTAAACCATCAACAATGGCTTTAATTGTCCAATGTGTACCATCAATTTTATTTTTTATTTCTTTAATCTTTGTTAATGTTTTTTTCTTTTTATAATTTGTATTCATATCAATTCCTTTTTTCTTAATCCATATACTTTATATCCTGCGTATCCTATAATCATTAATACTAACATAATTATTCCTGGTAGTGTACTATTTCCCAATGTAAATAATCCAGTAGGAGTGGTTAATTTATTTGTATTAACATCTGTGTTTGTATTTTGATTTGTATCAATATTAGGTTCTTCTTGTATCGGATTTTCTTTGATGATTTGTTTTACTTCTGGTTTTGGATTTTCAGTTTTAATTTTTGGGGTTGTTTCATTTGTTATTGGTTCACAAGTTTTTTCCAAAGGTTCTAAATTTAATTGACCACATTGTTTTACAATAGTATAGGTTCTTGTTTCTTTTCCTGCAACACAAGTACTCCAATCACCATAGGTTATTTGCTGAGTACAACTACTTCCTCCAGATCCTCCACTACCACTGCCGCCATGTGGAGGAGTTATTATTGTATTTGTATCTGGTGTTGAATTTGTATCAGGATTTGTGTTTGTATTAGTATCATTATTAATATCAATATTATTAGTATCTGGTATAATTGTATTTATATCATTATTATCCTGTAATTGAATGACTTGTATTAAAACTTGTTTTGAATCAAAAGCATTTTGATCATCATTTACAATAAAATTTATATTATAATCTCCAATTTCTTCAGCCATTCCGTATATGTTTGCCGTACCATTATAATTATCAGTTAATAATAACCAACTAGGCAAACCTATCGTAGAAAAAGATAATATATTTGAATCGATATCTGTTGCAGTTATATTAAAATCAATAATTGTATTTTGGTCTATGTTTAAATCATTTATTTCAGATAATATTGGTGAATCATTAATTGGTAAAACATTAATATCTATTTTTGCTGTTGCAGTTAAAGATCCATCACTTATTGTATAATTAAAAGAATCATTACCAAAGAAGTTTGGTTTTGGAGTATAGGTTATTGTACCATCATCATTTATTGTTGCAATTCCATTTGTAGGTTGTGTTATTTCTATTACATTTAATATATCATTTCCAGGGTCAGAATCATTTGCTAATGCATTAATAATTGCATTTGTATCTTCATCTATTTGAACAGAATCATCTTTTGCAATTGGAGCTAAATCAATTACATTTACCTGTGGTTGTATTTCAATAACATATTTGGAATCAGTTCCAGTATAATTTGTGTAATTAATTTGACTTGAAACATTTATTTGTTTTAAATTATAATCATTAACCATAACATTAAAATCAATAGATTTATTTTCATTGTTATTCATTAATCCAGCGGTGCATGAAACTGTTTTAGTTTCTAAATTATAACTACAACTAGAAGGTAAATTAATTGGTTCAACACCAATAGGTAAAACATCAATAATATTAATGTTTGATGCAACTAAATTATTAACATCGTCTGCAATATTTAAAAATATATTTTGTAAATCTGATGCACTAGGTGAATAATATTCTTTTCCACCTGTAATATTTGCAATCTGTTTCATGAACTCAATATTTGCATCGGATCCCAAACTAATAGTATAAATAATTATTCCTTTTGCTTTTGCATCTATTGCTGCATTTATTGCATAATTTACATCTTTATAACAAGATACAGTATCTCCACAATAGGGTGATGTTGGTAAACCATCTGATAATAGTATTTCTATTTTAATATTATTTGATATTATCAATTGACTATTAGATTTTGTTATTGCATCCCCGGTATTTGTTCCATTAATCTTACTTACTTTTATATTTGTTACTTTAGTTTTTACACTATTAAAATCATTTGTTAAATTACTATCTAAATTAATTGATTTTGAATAACTTATTAATCCTACTCTATCATAATTAAAATCTAATTGATCAATAAATATTTTGGCCGCATCGATTGCACTAGTTAATTTAGTGCCGTTCATACTTACTGATTTATCTAAAGTTAACATAACATCTAAATTTTGTCTAACCATTGTTGAACCAAAGGCATTTAAATCAAAAGTAATTGTTGCTATGCTTCCTTGGTTAATATCTGTAGGAAAAACAGATTTGTTTGCAATCAATGTGGGTTCTGAAGAAACTGCAAATATTGCAGAACAAGAAGCAATCAATACAAAGATGGTTAAAATTAAATATAGTTTATTCATATTATACCTTCTGAATAGTTAGATATACTAACATATATATAAATTTACGGGTTGTATATATTTAAAAATACTACTATTTACTCAAATAGTTAATCGTGTTGGGCTGCATTGAAATGGCTTTGTTTTCCAAAGAGCTTTCAATGATTTCGAGAAAATATATTTTTGGAGATGATGTTATGAATATTTTGATTACTGGTATTCCTGCTGTAGGAAAAACAACCATTGCAAAAGAGTTTGAGAAATTTGGTTTTAAAGTATATAATGACAAGGATTTTATAACAAAGAAGAATTCAGCAATTGTGAAGGAATATGCCCATAAATTAAAGGATGTGGATCTATTGGGGTTTGCAAAAACAGTTAATTCAAAGTTTAAGGCAAAATCGAAAGCAAAAAATTTGGTTTTTGAAGGAATAATATTTCCCTATTGTTTAAAGCAATTAGTTATAAAATTTGATTATATTTTTGTGTTATCGTTTCCTGAAAAGAAGCTTAGGTTGAGATATAAAACTAGAAAGTATCCCGAAGCAAAGGTTTTGGACAATTTATTTGTACAAGAAAACAATTTAATTTACAAAAATATTTTGGCCAGTGTTAAAAAGAATGACATGCCCGTTATTGTTGAAGTACCATTATCAGGGAAGAAAGACTTAGACATAACTAAGATTATTGATGTTATTTTTTCTACATTTTCTTCTATATAAGGGTAAAGAATAAATACATTGTGTTAATTATATATAATATATTTAGCAGATAATTGTAATTAAGGTGTGATTTATGAATAAGTTCTTTATTTTTGGTTTTTTATTAGTTTTGTTATTATCTTTTAGTTTTGCATTAACTTTTCCTGGAAAATCAATTAATTTTAAAGATTTTAACATGCCAACGATTTATGAAAAAGATACTTGCGTAACAATGAATTTAACAAGCATTCAGAAAGATACATTAAAGAGCAACCCCGGAATATTAGGTTTATTATTACATATTAAAACCAGCGGACCAGATGATTTTGTTTATGTTCAATCAGATCTAGGAATAGTTAATTCAAGAAATATTTTTGGATTTAATATAAATTATAGAAATCTTATGTCTGATGCACAAAGTAATTATTTATTTATTAATTTAGAAACAGTTAAAAAAGGAAATTTAGAATTATTTTTATGTGCGAGTAGTAAGGATAAGATTGAATTATTTGATGATTCTCAAATAGGATCCTATAGAATACCGTATTTTGGCGAAGATAATTTTACAAAAAGTTTTCAGAATTTAGGAAACTATAAAATAAATGAAAAAACTCCAGTGGAAGTTAAATTAACAAATGCAGGATATAGCAATGCAGAAATATTTTTATTCTATGATAATGAATTATTTACAAATTGGTTTAAATTGAAAGATGGTACTCCTTCAATGACTAAAATATTACCACCAACTGAAAGTGTTTCTTTGGAATATAATGTTGTGCCTTTAACAGGAAAATCATTTAGTGTTTCTCCTGCAGTGGTAAGATATTCAGTAAATGGTTATATTTTTAGTGATTATTCAAATGGATTAATATCCAATGCTAGAGCCTATTTGGATGAAATTTTTGTTAAAATGGATGTGTCATCAACTAATTTAGATATTAATAAAGAAGGCATAATAACAATAACTATTCAGAATGATAGTGATAAACCAAAAGCTGCTGTTTTATTAGTTTCCAATTTAGAATTATTTGGATTAGATAATAGATATGAAATACAATTAGCTCCTATGGAAACAAAAATAATGACCTATAAAATTAGTTCTCCAAAAGAAGGAATGTTTACTTTTAATGTTTCACTAGTTGCAGGGGATGCAGAAAAAACAGAAAAAGAATATGCCTCTCAAACTGTTTATTTTGGTAAAGAATTAAATAATTATAATTATATTTATGTAATTGTTGCGGTTCTTTTAGTAATTGGGGTCGCAATTTATTATAAGTATTTATTATAGGTATTTATTATGAAACTGCAAATGTGTGTTGTTTTAATTGCACTTTTGCTTTTAATTTCCTTTTCTTTTTCTACAAAATTAATACAAATTCAAGATTCATCTAGCAATAAAAGATTAAGCTCATTTCAAATTAAATCCAATGATAACTTTTCTGCAAATAATAATGTGCAATTAATAAGTGATTCTGATTATAATGATTTATTAAACCAAAATAAAGTTATAAAAGTTATTGCATCTGTAGATTATTCTTTAATTAAACCCTATCAAATATATTCTGTTCCAGCAATAAAAGCAGATTATCTATGGTCAAAAGGAATTATAGGTACTGGCTTGAAAATTGGATTGGTAGATTCAGGAATTTCTTATTCTTCTGATGCAATAAAAAATAAGATTTTTGCAGCAAGAGACTTTACAACTGATTATAATGTTCAATGTATTGATGGCTATGAACATGGTTGTCTAGTTTCCAGTGTTTTAGCCGGAAATCCATTGTTAAACCCAAATTATAGAGGGGTTGCCTATGATGCAAATTTAGTTTCAGGGAAAATTTTTAATTATCAAGATCATGCGAATTTAAATAATTCACAAATTACTGATGTTTTTAATTGGATATTTTTAAATGGTGCAAAATATATTAATAATTCCTGGGGTGCATCAAAATATAATCCCTATCCTGATTGTTCTTTAACTGGTTTACTTGCAGATGGTAATACTAATGCCTTGGTTTGGGATTTTTATGATTATAATAAAGTAAAATATGGTAATGAGTTATTATTAGTTTTTGCTTCGGGAAATGAGGGACAATGTAATGGTGGTAATGGACACACACTATCAAATGATGCTTCTGCCTATAATATAATAACGGTTGGCTCTGTTAATGATAATTACAGTGCAAATAGAAATGATGATACCTATTCAAGCTTCTCTTCTCAAGGCCCAACAGATGATGGTAGAAAGAAGCCAGATTTAGTAGCACCAGGTCAAGATATAAATTCCTATAATCTTTTAGGTACCGAATATTGGTCAGGAACCAGTGCTGCTGCGCCACATGTTACTGCTAGCGCAGCATTACTTTCTCAATTAGGATTAAGTCCTTTAGAAGTTAAATCATTGCTAATTAATAGTGCCGATGATTTATATGCATTAGGTTGGGATAGATATACTGGTTGGGGCTATATTAATTTACAAAATGCCTATGATCAAAATTCCTTTGTTAGATTATTTGATTTAAATACAGATAATTTGGTAATTGAAAATGATTATTCAAATACAATTATTAAAGATACAAATTCAAATTATTATCTTGTTAATGCAGATAATAATACTAAATGTTCCATTGTTTGGAGAAGGGTTTTTGATAATCAATCTAATCCATTTTTACAAAATTATGATTTATATTTAACTAAATCTAATCAAAATAGTATTAGTAATTCATTAATTGACAATGTTGAACAGGTAACTATAAATGATTCAAATAATATTGGTTATTTGAAAGTTAAATGTTTGGGTAATTGTTATTCTGGCAATGATTTTAATTATGCATTAGCTTGTAATAATGATTATAATAAAATAAATTTAGACTATTATCCAATAATAAACAATGATTTTTACTATCCCAAAGGTGATGGGAATTATTCAATGGTATTTGATTTTAACTCTATATTGCCAAATTATGATTATAATGTTCTAGTAACAAGTAAATTATATAATGGTTATTTTTATGATTTAAATAATAGTGATGGAAATATTATAGGTTCTAAATTGTATTTTGATTTTAATTCTGATTTTAATTATTCAAGTTTTTCTTTAGATACCAATATTCTTTATATTGATTTTAATTCAATAATTAATTTATTCTCGGATTTTAATAGTTTGCAAATAGATTCAAATTCTCCAACAATCATGGCAAATGATCAAAATATATATTATTTTGATAATTACAATTCGCAAATATTAGATTTTAATTTTAATGATGACCATTTATATTTATCAAAATTAGAATTATATTATGATTCAAATTTATTATATCAGGATATAAATTATACAAATTTAGTTAATAAAACTGAAAATAATTTAAAATTTGATTTAAATACATTGATAAATTATCCTGGATACGATCATTATAGTTTGATTGCCAGTGCAAAAGATATTTTTGGAAACCATTATGAAGAATCAAAAATAATTTATTCTGCGCCAGTTTTTAATTTAGTAAACTCCTATAATGATTTAAATGCTATTTATTATAAATTTGATTCTAATGATTTAAATCTTGTTTTTAATTTTGATTCTCACTATGATTATAATTTATTAGTTTTTGATTTGAATGGTTTATTAATTTCAAATGATGTTTTTAATAA
>CAIWXP010000129.1 GCA_903916665.1 Candidatus Iainarchaeum sp.
ATCTTTTTTGTGCATCAATTGCTCTTTGTTTTTCAATAATATTTTTTCTATGACTAAAATCTTCTGCCATTCCTAGTCTATCAAATATTTGTATGTGTTTTGGTTCTTGAGGCATAATATCACATATATATTATTGTAACAAAGCTTTTACTCTTTCTTTGTCTAAATTTAATTCTGCAGTATTAAATAATCTATCATTACTGGTTTGAGGTTTAAAAAATCTTTCAACTAATGGACTATATATTCTTTGAAATAGTTTGGCATCTACTGCTGATCTTAATATTAATTTTTTACCAGCTTTAATTTTAGCTCTAAATCTATTTATGAATTCACATAGTAAAAATTCACTAGGATGCATACCTAATTCATCTTGAAATTCTTTACTTGCAGAAGTTTCTTCTTCTAATGTTTTTCTAGTTCTTAATCTTTGAACATCTAAAATTACAATTTCATCTTTATATTCTAAATAGGGTAAAACAAATCTAGCTCTGCCGGTTTTATCCTGTAAAACTAAATGAGGTCTTTCAAATTCAAAATCGTATTTTAAATCTTCTTTATGTGGATCAATATAATTCCATCTACTAGTTTCAACAAATTTATAATTTCTTAAATTAACTGCATCTTTGTAATAGGTTGCAGAAAAGGGTCTTCTTATCCTAGAAATTATTTTTCTCGCCAATGCATTATCATTTGGTTTTAATCTTCTTTTTAATAGTTCATCTTTGTTAAGAATTCTAACATTTTTAAACATTTTAGTTGCCAAAATAATCACATCTTTTTCTTTAAATATTATGACTAAGCGTTCTGTTTATAAATGTTAATTATATCTCTAATACTACAGGTTGTGTAGGGGTTATGATTATACCCCCTATATATTGTGTAACTCAGGAAATGATTTCTATGAAGTGTCCCTATTGTAATTCAGAAGAATTAAGTGTTATTGAAACGCGAGATGTTTCTGATGCCATAATAAGAAGACGTAGAGAATGTGAAAAATGTAGTCAAAGATTTACCACCTATGAAAAATTAGGGGAAGTAGATTTTTTTGTTATAAAAAAAGATGGTTCAAGACAAAAATATGATAAAGAAAAAATTAAAAGAGGAATAATATTAGCCTGTAAAAAAAGACCCGTAACAATAGAAGCAATTGAAGACCTAATTTCTAAAGTAGAACAAGAATTAAGAAGAGAAGGTAATGTTGAAATTAGTTCAGAACAATTGGGAAACATCGTTATGAAATATTTAAAAGAATTGGATGATGTTGCATACATTAGATTTGCAAGTATCTACAAAGCATTCAAAACCACAAATGATTTTAAAAAAGAGATTCTGAAGTTGGAGTGATACAATGATAGAGCAAGTAAAGAAAAGAACTGATGAAATAGTGCCATTTAACCAAGATAAAATAAAAATTGTAATAAATAAAGCATTTGATTCCATTAACCAAGAAGTTCAGGATCTAGATGCATTGGTTTCCTTAGTTGTAAAAGAAGTGGAAAAAAAATATGGTAATGGTGTTCCAACTGTTGAAGATATTTCAGATGTGGTGGAATTAATTTTAATGCAAAAACATCCTGCTGTTGCAAAATCATATATATTATATAGAGAATATAAAAGACAATTAAGAGATATACGAAAAGTATATATTGGTTCAAGTGAAAAATCAAATTTATCATTGAATGCAATTAAAGTTTTAGAAGCTAGATATTTATTAAAAGATAATAATGGAGATATTATTGAAACTCCAAATCAATTATTTGATAGAGTTTCAGAACATATTGCAAAAGCAGATAAAAAAAGATTATCTCCAAAAAAATTAAAAGAATTACAAGACAAATATTATGATTTAATGTATTATTTAGACTTTTTACCTAATACTCCAACATTAATGAATTCAGGAACAGAATTAGGACAATTAAGTGCCTGTTTTGTTTTACCTGTAGGAGATTCAATTTCAGAAATTTTTGATTCTATAAAATTTACTGCTTTAATTCATCAATCAGGTGGAGGTACAGGATTTTCTTTTTCAAGATTAAGACCAAAGGGATCTTTTGTTAAATCAACAAAAGGAGTTGCATCTGGACCAATAAGTTTTATGCGAGTTTTTGATGCAGCAACCGATGTTATAAAACAAGGCGGAAAAAGAAGAGGAGCAAACATGGGGATATTAAGAGTAGATCACCCAGATGTTTTAGAATTTATTTCTTGTAAACAAGTTGAAGGTCAAATTGCAAATTTTAATATTTCTGTTGGAATAACAGAAATATTTATGAAAGCAGTTGATAATAATACTGACTATGAATTAATAGATCCTCATAATGGAAATGTTACTGGAAAATTAAATGCAAGAAGTGTTTTTGATTTAATTGCAAACATGGCATGGCAAAATGGGGAACCAGGAATTGTTTTCTTGGATGAAATTAATAGACACAATCAGGTTTCAAACATGGGTGTAATAGAAGCAACTAATCCTTGTGGAGAACAACCATTATTATCCTATGAATCATGTAATTTAGGTTCATTAAATTTAGCAAATATGGTTGATGA
Organism: Candidatus Iainarchaeum sp.; assembly: GCA_903916665.1. Taxonomy (GTDB): domain Archaea; phylum Iainarchaeota; class Iainarchaeia; order Iainarchaeales; family 0-14-0-20-30-16; genus 0-14-0-20-30-16. Next base: position 2,548 of record CAIWXP010000129.1, read on the forward strand.
AGACGGAAATATTAATTGGAAAAAATTAGAAGAAACTGTTCGTTTAGGTGTAAGATTTTTAGATAGTGTAATTGATGTTAATAAATATCCTTTGCCACAGATTGAAAGCATGACCAAGTCTAGTAGAAAAATTGGTTTGGGAGTTATGGGTTGGGCAGATATGCTATTGCAATTAAAGATTCCATATAATTCTGATGAAGCAATTTATTTGGCCGAAAAAGTTATGAAATTTATCAATGATAGTGGTGTGGACGAATCAGTAAAATTAGGTGAAGAAAAAGGAAATTTTCCTGCATTTAAAGGAAGTTATTGGGACGTTATTGGTTACAAAAGTATGAGAAATTCAACAGTAACAACAATTGCTCCAACTGGAACAATTGGAATGATTGCTGATGCATCTGGTGGAATAGAACCACAGTTTTCTTTAGCCTATACAAGATTAACTTTAGATAATCAAGAATTTATTTATACAAATAAATATTTAGATACTGAATTAAAGAAAAGAGGTTTATATTCTGAAGAATTAATGAGAAAAATTGCAAAAACAGGAATGGTTCAAGACATTGCAGAAATTCCAGATGATATGAAAAAGATTTTTGTTACTTCAAGAGAAATAGATACAGATTGGCATATCAAAATGCAAGCAGCATTTCAAAAACATACTCATAATGCAGTTTCAAAAACAATTAACATGCCAAACAATGCAACAATTGATGATGTAAAAAAAGCCTATAAATTGGCCTACGAATTAAAATGTAAAGGTTTAACAATTTATAGAGATAACAGTAGATCAATACAAATATTAACTTCTGGAACAAAATCTAAAGATCCAGAACCAGAAGAACCAAAGAAACCTTTATTGCAGAAATTAATTATTAAAGAAATACCAAAGGACGAATGTCCAATATGTCATGAAAAAATGCAAGCACAGGAAGGTTGTTATACTTGTACAAAATGCTCATATAGCAAATGCTCATAAAAGTGATCAAATGTGTTAATTATTTATACTGGAGATGGTGTTGAAATGGCTTGTGCAGACAAGAGCTTTCAACAACTTCGAGTGTGGATATTATGTTAATAATATATACAGGAGATGGAAAAGGAAAAACAACAAGTTCTTTTGGTGTTGTCCTTAGGTCTCTAGTATTGGGTAAAAAAGTGTTGCTTGTTCAATTTATGAAACCAGATAAAGAAAAAAGTATTTTATTTTTAGAGAGTGCTTTTTCTAATTTTAAAAGTATAAATTATGGCATAATTGGCTTTTTTAAAAAAGGACAAGCACCAAAAGAATTAATTAATATTTGTAAATACGGTTTTGAAACTTTAAAAACCAGTTATAAAGATCATGATTTAATTGTTGTAGATGAATTGTTTACTGCTTTGTATTTTGAGCTATTGGACAAGCAAGAAGTTTTAGAATGTTTAAAACATTGCATTGAACATGTTGACATAGTTTTAACAGGAAGAAGATGTCCTCAAGAATTCATAGATATGGCAGACATAGTAACAGAGATGAAAGAGCTTAAACATCATTACAAAGAGGGTAAGCAAGCCAAAGAAGGAATTGACTTCTAAGCTTTTTAGAAAAGCTTAAGTTCACCCAAATCGTCAACACCTTTTCTTTAGCATAAAAGAAAAGTTTTTGACAATTGTAAAAGAAAATGCTATGAGTAATAGCTATTGAATATTTTCAAATAATCTTTTTCTTAATGATTTAGATTTGGGCCAATCTTTTAATAATCTTATATCATATCTTATTGAATATAATCTTTGTCTTAGGTCTAAATCTTTAAAATCAAATATTTCAGGATAATATTTCTCAAACCAGTTTAAGATTTGAGAATAGTCTTTGGTTTTAATAAATTTTTCTTCTTTCTTTGATGCAAATAGTTTAGGATTGTAAATCATTTTTTTCAATGTTGTTAATTGATAGTCTAAAGGATAATAGTTTACATCATCAAAATCTATTATACCTTGAAACTTTTTATTCTTTATAATTATATTTCCCCAATGAATGTCATTGTGAATTAAATAAATTTTTTTGTTATTTAACACATTAAAGTGTTTATTGCAAAATTGTTTAATAGAAAAATATTCGGTCTTATTTAATAGTTTCTCCTTTTTCAAATAATCAAGTTTTTTAATTATTTTTTCACTAAGGTATTTTTTCCAATTTTTTGGTTTTACTAAATCATATTTCTTCGAAACTAGGTTTATTTTTGCAATCTTTCTTAATTCCTTACAAATATCTTTTACAATAGTTTCTCTTTCTTTTAAATTTAATTTATGCCATTCAGGATATAATCTATTACCTAGTATTTTCTTATAGACATAATAATTTACTTTATCTAGTTTTCCTGAACAAATTAGTTTTGGTATTTTAATGTTGTTTTTGTTAAATATTTCTAAAAGAAATAGTGATTTAAAGTATTTCTTATTTGATTTTTGTTCAACCCTTAATATATATTCGTTATTTACATCATAAACAGAATTGTTAAACGAACTCTGTTTCTTAATAGTCCTGTATTCAATCTTTTCTTTTTTCAAAATTGCGTGAATTATCTTTTGCATATACTACATATTATAGCTCAATTTATATATATAATTGCACTAATTTTATTATGGTTAAAAAAAGTAAAATAGAAATTATATCTGGTGTAGGAGACTTTCCTAGTTTGAAAGCAGCAATAGATGCCAAAGCAGATGCTATTTATTTTGGCATTAAAGGATTAAATATGCGAGACTTTGGTAAAAATTTTACCATAAAAGATTTATCAGAAATAGTTAGCTATTGTCACCAAAATAAAACAAAGGCATATTTGGCATTAAATACTATTATTTATGATAAAGAATTAAATGAAGTTAAGAAAATATTGAAAGCAGCAAAGAAAGCAAAAATTGATGCAGTTATATGTTCTGATTTTTTAGTATTGCAAGAAGCAAAAGCATTGAAGATACCAATTCATATTAGTACTCAATTATCTGTGTCTAATTCTAGTGCCTGCGAGTTTATTAGAAAATTAGGTGCAGAGCGAGTTGTATTGGCAAGAGAATTAAGTTTAACTCAAATAGGGCAGATAAAAAAGAAAAGTAAAATAGAAATTGAAATATTTATTCATGGAAGTTTATGTGTTGCAGAATCTGGAAGATGTTTTATGAGTTTATATTTCCATGATAAAAGTGCAAATAGAGGTAAATGTACAAATCCTTGTAGAAGAGTTTGGTATTTAGAAACAGAAGAAAAAGAAGGACCACGAGCAGAAATTTATGGCAATAGAATTATTAGTTCAAAGGATCTATGCACAATTCCATTCTTTGAGGATATTGTTAAATTAAAACCTTCTGGATTAAAGATTGAAGGTAGAAATAAAGGTCCTGATTATATTTATGTTACAACAAAAGTTTACAAAGAAGCTTTACAATTAGCAAAAAAAGGAAAATTAAATGATAAAGAAAAAACAAGATTGCAAAATGAATTAGAACAAGTATTTAATAGAGGTTTTATTTCTGGATTTTATCATAGAATGCCAGACTATACTGGAACTCAGGTAAAAAAACAAAGTGAAAGAAAA
>CAIWXP010000130.1 GCA_903916665.1 Candidatus Iainarchaeum sp.
TATGTAAAAAAGAACTTAGGATCTAGAACTAAAACATTATCAAATGATGAATTAAACTATCTTTGTAACTATTTATTAGACGAAATACCAATAGTTATAAATGGAATTATCTATAATAATATATTATTTGATTTAAACCCATATCCTGGAGAAGGAATAAGTAAAATGATTCTAGACATTCAAGATTCAAAAATATTTCCTGAATTAGCAAAGAAACTAGAAATTAAAAATAAAGTTTATTTTTTAGATGTATTGTGATTTTATGAAAATTTATATATTTAGATTTGGCCACAGATTAGAACGAGACAAACGAATTACTACACACTGTGCTTTAGTGTCAAGAGCCTTTGGTGCAACAAAAATGTTTTACTCTGGCCAAGAAGATCCTAGTTTTGAAAATAGTGTAAAAGAAGTTCAAGAAGATTGGGGTGGAAAATTTGCTTTGGAATATGTTCCTGATTGGGAATTATTCTTTGAAGAAAATAAATCTAAATACTATATTGTTCATTTAACAATGTATGGAACAGCATTTGATGATTTTGCAAAATTAATTAAAAAAAGCATTCCAAGAAAACCTTTATTAATTTTTGTTGGTTCACAAAAAGTACCAACTGATGTTTATCATTTTGCAGATGCTAATGTATGTGTAACAAATCAACCACATTCAGAAGTTGCTGCTTTAGGTTTACTTTTAAATGCATTGGTAGATTATAAAAAAGTAAAATTTCCTGGTGCAAAAATAAAAGTTAAAGAAAATCCAAAAGGCAAAACTATAATTCGTTAATTAAAAAAATATTAATTAGAATTTTTCCCAAACTACTTTTCCTGATTTAATTACTTTTGCCGGATTTCCTGCAGCAATACAATTACAGGGAATATCTTTAACAACAACTGACCCCGCACCAATAATAACATTATTACCTATTTTTACACCTTTCAAAACTATTACATTTCTGCCTAACCAAACATTATTTCCAATTTCTATTGATTTATATTTATAACTTATTCCATCAACACTAATATTATGACCATCGTTATCTCGAATATAAACATTGTCAGAGGCCATAAAATTATCCCCTATTTTTATTTCTGATCTGCAAATAACACAACAATTCGTATTAAAAAAAGCATTTTTTCCAATAATAATTTTACCTTTTTCTTTTACACTTAAAAGACTACCAGATCTAAAAGTTACTTTTCTCACAATTATTTGTCCTTTATCTCTTATTTTCAATAATATTGGAGAGCAATCAAAATATGTTTTTTCTGTTTGAGTTGTATTTAATTCATCAATTTTAAATCCCTTTTTAAATTTACCAACATAGTCAAAGTAAACAGGAATTTCCAATTTATTGTGTTTAAATCTAAATTGTAAAAAAAATGATGTGATTTTTATTTTTAGTTTTTCAAAAAAGAATATCATAATAAGTTTGTATTGGAAACATTAATAAAGTATTCTAATCATTTCATAGTATGGTTACGTTTTTAGAAAACTTTATTTTAGGAATAACATTAACATTACCTTTAGGACCAGTTACTTTAGAAGTATTTAGAAGAGGGGTTAAATTAGGATATTTACAAGCTGTTTTTTGTGGTCTTGGCGCATTTGCTGCAGAATTAGTTTACTTTGTTATAATTTATTGTGGCCTAGCTGAATTTTCCAAATCTATTATTGTAAAATGTGTATTGGGAACATTAGGAATCTTATTTTTACTTTATATGGGCTATGATGCATTAAAAGATTTTTTCAAAAAAGATACAAATTTAACA
>CAIWXP010000131.1 GCA_903916665.1 Candidatus Iainarchaeum sp.
GGAACTCAGGTAAAAAAACAAAGTGAAAGAAAAACAAAATTAATAACAATAGGAAGAATAAAAAGATTTTTTGCAAAAATAAATGTTGCAGAAATAAATGCAGACATAGATTTTACAACAGGAAAAGAAATTATTGTTCAAGGTGCAAATACTTATTTTAGACAGCAATTAGATTCTGTTGAATATCAAGGTAAAAAAGTTAAAGAAGTAAAAAGAGAACAGGATGTTGGAATTAAATTAAAAGAGCGCGCAAGAAAGAATGATTTAATTTATATTGTTGAGTGATTTTATGCCTAGAAAACCAGAAGAACCAAAACCAAGATCTAGTAAAGAAAATATTCCTAAGCGAAGAGCAGCAACAGAAAGGCCAAGAAAAATAAATGATTTAAAAAGATTAACTCTTGGGTTAGACTTGCAAAGAACCTATGGCAAAGGATCTACATTATGTAATGCTTATTATGCATTAGCAACTACGCCTGGTTTAATTGAAGCAAAAGAAGCTTTTGCAAGAACCCTTCAAGATTCACAAAAAAGAAAAGACATGTTGGCAATATTAAAGACAGCAAGAGAATATAGAGAAAGTATATTGGATTAATTAATATTTTCCAGGCAAGTATTCTTGTTTAATAGTATATTCCAATCGATGTATTCTGTGATAGCCTATATCTTTATCAAACCTATCTCTAAATTCTTTAATAATTTTATTTATTTCTGCTACATCTTTCACAATAACTTCTATTTCAACTTCTGGACCGCCAATAGTTTCCATTCTATAGGTTACATTTTTATGTTGCTTTGCAATAATGTTTATTTGATCTAGATTATCTAAATTATTTAAATAAAAATCAATTTTATAAAATCTATATCCTAATTTGTTAGTATCAATTAATGCATTGTATCCTAAAATTATTTTATTTTTTTCTAATTTCTTAATTCTATCTATTATTGCTTTTGGTGTTAGATTTAATTTTTTTGCAATTGATACTGATGTTTCATTAGCTTTTTTAGTTAATATTTCTAATATTTTATAATCTAATTTATCATAATCTATTGCAGTTTCTTTTCCAACTATTTTCTCATCGTAGTTTATTTCATCCATTAATACTTTCATGGGATAATGTATTTGACTAACTGATTCATAGATTTCTTGTTTTAAAATATATTTTTTATATTTAATTAAAAAAGGTTTCCATTTATCATAAAACTCAGGAATACTTTTTATCCATATATAAAATCCAATATCTACTTCGCCCTCAAATTTAACAATCCACATAAATAAAGGGTTTAATTTTAAATAATTATAAATTTCCTGTTCTTTTTGTAAAGTTATATTTTGCCATTTAATATATATTCTAATTGAATTGTATCCTAAACGTCTCCAATCTATTAATGCGTGATAACTTAAAATTATTTTATTCTTTTCTAGTTGATTAACTCTATATTTTACTACTTGTTTGGATATTTTATGTTTTTTGCCAATTTCAGATAATGGCATTCTACAATTCCAGCCTAGTTCAAATAGTATTTTAGAATCAATAGAATCTATAATTTTATTACTTTTTGTATCTTTTGACATATAATACTATAATAAGTAAAGATTTTTAAACATATTTTAAATATACCTCTTGTGCTCCTAGTTATTTACAATAAATTAAGGGATGTTTATGAAAATTGAGAATTATAGTTATTGGTTAAAATTATTTAATGAAATACCTATACCTAAAAATTTAATTGAAATTAAAGATTATGATTTTATAATTAAAGATAATTCTAAAGATAGGTATTGGTTAAATCATTTTGGGGTTACAAATAAAGATAATATTATATTGAAAGTAACAAAAGAAACAATTAATAAAATTGAAAGCATTAAGAAATATCTTAAAAAAGATGAAAAGATTGTAATTTTAAGTGCGTATAGAACTCCAGAATTATTGGCAGCATTATGGACCAGAAGATTAAATGATGTAATTAATAAGTTTCCAGGATATTCTTATGAAAAACAATTAGAATTTGCGAGTAAATATACTGCATCTCCTTTTCATCCTAATTTGCCACCACATTCAAGAGGTAGTTCAATAGATGTATTATTAATTAAAAATAATAAAATATTAAAATTTTGTAATGATGATACTGATTACAATGAATGGAGATTTGATTATTTTGAAAATAAAGATAAGAAAATTCATGAAAATAGATTGCGATTAAAAAATATTATGTGTTCAGCAGGATTTATTCCATATTCTAAAGAATATAATCATTTTGGACTAACTTCAACATTTGAAGGTGATGATTTATGAATGTAAATTTAATTTATCCCCCTGTGCATATGCCTGATGTGCCTCATATTGCGGTACCTATTTTGAAAGCAAATTTATTAAAACAAGGAATTGGGTGTAAATCTTTTGATGAAAATATAAATTTTTATCATCATGTATTATCACGAAGTGTACAAAAAAATCTTTTAGTTAAATTAAATATTCCACAAAATGAGATAACTAAAATTTTAGATAATATTCAAAGAGATTCTAAATTATTAAGAACACCTGTAGAAAGAAATCAAATTAAAGAATATTTTGAAGCTAGAATCAATATAGAAAATTCATTAAATAGATATATGAATTTTTTTTCTGGCAGATTAGGTTTAACCTATGGTAGTTTAAGTTACAATCAAAGTGATTCTGAAGATGTTTTAAAAGCCTTAGTTGATCCTAAGAAAAATCCTTATATTGGTTATTTTAAAAAAAGATTACCATTATTAATAAAAAATACAGATATAATTGGAATAAGTATCGGAATTTCAGAACAAATGATTCCTGCTTTTACACTGGCAAAATTAATTAAAGAGTATAATAAAAATATTACAATAGTTTTAGGAGGAAATATATTTAGTAGAGTTTATTCTGAAATTATTAAAACAGACTTAACCAAATATTTTGACTATTCAATTTTAAGGGAAGGTGATTTAAAATTACCAGAATTAGTTAAAGCAGTTAGATTAAATTTAACAAAAGATAAAATAAATGAAATAATCAATGATCCTAAATTAGAAGTACCAAATTTATTTGAAGAACTAATTCCTGATTTTTCAGATTATCCTTTGAGAAAGTATTTTGTTCCTGAACCGGTTTTGCCTGTTTTGGGATGTAGAGGTTGTATTCACAATAAATGTACCTTTTGTGCCATTCCTAAAATGTATGCAAATTGTGGTCAATTTAGACCTAAATTGCCAGAACAAGTATTAAAGGAAACAGAATTTTATTATAAACAATATGGTGTTAAATATTTTAAATTTGTTGAAGAAAGTCATAGTCCATCATTTGCAAAAGAATATTGTCAATTAGTGTTAGATAAAAAATTACCATTTAGATATGAAGCATTTGCATCTTTAGATAAATGGATTTTAGAAGATGATGCAAAACATGTTGGCAAAGTAATAATAAAATTATTATATGGTTATGAGTCATGTTCTAAAAAAACTATTGCAAATTCAGAAAAAAGAAATTTAGACTATAACAAAGTAAATGATGTAATTAAACGAACCTATGATTTAGGGATTGCGCCATTTGTTTTTTTAATTTGTGGAATTCCGGGCGAAAATGATGAGGATTATTATAATACAATCAATGAAGTAATTCAAAATAAATATATTAAAGATAAATTGTTGTCAGTTTATAATTTATCTAAATGGTCTAAGGATGCAATAGATAAACAATTTCATTTAGATAAAGGATTAGAAAATATTCGTATTAGAGGAGATATATCTTGCAATTATGATTATAATTTAAATGATATTGATGCTAGAAAACAATTGTTAGAAAAAGGAAAAAAATTAAATGAATATTTAAACAAAGAACGAAAAGATTTGACAATAATTTCTGCTTTGCAACCAGCTGCAAGAATTTATTTTTTTTCTAAATTTGGAATTAATGTTGGCGAATATATTGCGAATAATTTAAATCTTTCAGAAGAGATATACAATTTAGCAAATAGTTCTTATTATAATACTAAAATTAATAGGTTTGATTAATATGATTAGGAATACTAAAATAGAGGATATAAACGAAATCATTGAATTAATGAAATCAGTATATTTTAATGCGCCCTATGATTGTTATTTGGATTATAATTATTGGTTAGAGTTTATAAAAAATAACCATTCTTTTGTTTATGTAATTGATAATAAGATAGTTGGGCATAGTGCATTAGAAATTAAAGACAATTTTGGTATTCTTTCAAAATCATTTGTTGATGAAAAATATAGAAATCAAGGAATATATAAAAAATTAATAGATCACAGATTAGAATTAGCAAAATCGTTGAATTTGGACTTTTTAGAAACCTATGTTACTACTCATAATATTATACCTCAAAAAATATATTTGGAAGAATATGATTTTAATTCGTTTGGATTAAAGTTATTAGATACTTCTGATTTATTCAATAGTGGTCAAAGAACTAGTTTAGTTATACTTAGAAAGAAATTAAATAATAATTATGAATTTAAAACAGAATCTTTAAATTTTAGTAAAATTAAATTACATCCAATTGTGGTAAAACAATTAAATTTAGATAAATATTGTTTATAAATCTTGAATTTCTTTTTTTATTTTTTCAATAATATATTGACTAGTTGTATCGGGATTATTTTCTTTTAGTAACTGAATAACTGTATCAATATCAATTGAGTTTTTAAAACCAGCTTCTTGTAAATTCTTGATAAATATTTCTTTTGATTTTTCTAAAGCGTTTATTTTATCCTGTTCAAAGTTTAGGTTTTCAATTTTGTTTTTTAATTCATCAATTTCTAATTTTTTATCTAACAATAAAATAACATTTTTAGTATCAATGTTTTTTTCATTTAAATTAGTTGTTTCATTTAACGCTAACTTGGCTGCAATCTTAACCTTTAAAACAGGATTTAATACTAATTCTTTATCGTTATAATTTACAGTAACAATATTTCCTTTTATTTCGTTTAATTTTGTATTAATTTTATTTATTATATCTTGCTTAGTTATATTGGTTTCATTTAATTCAAAGTAATAGTAGTTTCTTTGCAAAGGAATTTCTTTGAATATTAATTCTTTTGTAATTGTATCAAAGATATAAAAACCTCTAGGTTCTAAAATTTCGTTTTTCTTAATTTGAGTAATTATTGTTGATCCAGGAATTAGAAAAGGACCAATATTGGATTTTATTAAATGTTTTTTATGAATGTGTCCATTAATATAAAGATCAAAACCTTTTGGTAGATCTTCTAAAGATAAATTAGAAACCATTTCATCATCAAAAGCTAATAGTTCATCGTAACTTTGATGAGTCATTAAAATATTTATCGCGTTATCTTTTGGCTGAAAGTCAATTTTAGAGATAACTTCTTTTGCAACTTTTTCTGGGACTCCTGCCATTCCACAGATATTAACAGTTTCACTTTCATTAGAAAAACATATTGAATTGTGTTTTAATTGATAAATATATTCTGATTTTTCTAAAACATCAATTGGTGAAGTATAACCTTTGCCTTTGTATTCATGGGTGCCAGCAATTGCAATTATTGGCTTTAATAAATGTTTTTTTTGTTTTGTTTTAGGAATAAGTTTTTGATTGCCAATGTATTTTGCAAAAATTTGAAAAACATTGTGCATAGTTTTTTGGCTAGGCTCTTCTAGATCAAATAAATCTCCGGGCATTAATATAATGTCACAATTTTGTTCTGCATAGTCTAGTGCTTGTTGAAAGTTAATGTAACAGTCACTTTCTAAGTCTTGGGTTTCTTTGTGGCCAAAATGAGTATCTGAAATAATTGCTATGTGCATAGTATATTTAGGCAAGGAAAGGTATAAATAAAGCTCTAATATGTTATTATTATGCAGATAGAGTCATTCTATGAAATTGAGCTAAAAGCACTACTTAAAAAAGAACAGTATGAGAAGCTATCTGAATTGTTGCAAAAAGAATATACAAAAATTAATGATGATGTTATACATAGCACAAGGTATAGACCTGGTGATATTAGGTTAAGGTATTCAAATAGAATTTTTGAATTGGTTCATAAAAGTGGAGATCCAACCTGCATATTTAGAAAAGAAACTAAAATGTCTTTTGATAATAAAGAAGATCTGGATAAAATGAAAGATATGTTTGATGAATTAAGCCTACAAACAGATCCACCTTGGATAAAACATAAACAAGAGTTTGAAATAGAACTAGATGGTTCAAAATATACTATTTGTTTACAAGATATAAAAGATTTTTCCTATATTTTAGAAGTGGAATATCTGAGCGATGATGAAAACTATATTTTGCATGAACGAAATATAAGAAGTATCTTTAAAAAATTAAAAGTTGAACCAATAGATCCAAAAGATTTTAATGATAGAATTTCAAGATACATAGTTGCAAATAGAAAATGGTTGTAATTATTCTAAAGTGGCTTTTAATAATCCGTAGAATAAAGGATTAGGTTGTTCGAATTTAGATTTTAATTCAGGATGTGCTTGAGTTGCAATAAAGTATTTATGTTGGTCTTGGGGCAATTCAATATATTCAACTAGTTTTCCATTTGGGGACTTACCTGATAATATTAAACCAGCATCTTCTAATATTTTGTGATATTCTGGATTAACTTCATATCTATGTCTATGTCTTTCAGAAACATCACAGCAACCATATAATTTACAGGCCAAAGAATTAGGTTTTAAATTTGCTAATTGTGAGCCTAGACGCATTGTTGCTCCTTTTTTATCAATGTTTTTTTGCTCGGGTAAAATATCTATTATTGGATTTTTAGTTTCTGGATTTATTTCTGTACTGTTTGCATCTTTTAAACCACAAACATTTCTTGCAAATTCAATCGTTGCTAATTGTAAACCAAAACATAATCCTAAAAATGGAATATTATTTTCTCTCACATATCTAATAACGTTTATTTTTCCTTCTGTTCCTCTTGATCCAAATCCACCTGGAACAATAATTGCATCAATACCTTTTAATTTTGTTTTTGCTTGTTCATAGGTCAATTCACTTGTATCTAACCAAACAATTTCTGGTTTAATACTCAAATGTGCAGATGCGTGATTAATACTTTCAATAACACTTGCATAGGAATCGTGCAAAGTAGTATATTTTCCTGCAATCAATATTTTCTTTTTTATTTTTGCAGTTTTCATTTTGTTTAATAGGTCTTTCCATAAATTCATTTTATCTTTATAACCAGTTAATTTTAATTTAGCACCAATTTTTTTATCTAAATGTTCTTTTGCAAAATTAATTGGAATATCATATATGTTTGAAACGTCTGGTGCAGAAATAATGTGTTCGTCATCTAAATTAGAATACATTCCAATCTTTTCTTTTATTGCTGAACTTAAAGGATCTTTTGCTCGGCCTAAAATAAAATCAGGAAATATTCCCGCTTCCATTAGTAAATGAACACTTTGTTGAGTAGGTTTACTTTTTTGTTCCCCTACATTGCTTAACATAGGCACATAGGTTAAATGAATAAAAATAACATTATCTTTTCCAAATTTCATTTGTAACTGTCTTACTGCTTCAACATAGAATGCATTTTCTAAGTCTCCTATAGTTCCACCAATTTCTATTACACAAATATCTGCATTTTCTTTTTCTGGTAATCTGATAAAATTTTCTAATATTTCGTTTGTTACGTGTGGAATAAATTGGATTGTTTTGCCCAAAAATTTTCCTTCTCTTTCTTTTTCGATAATTCTACTTAATATTTTTCCCATGGTTAAATTCCATGAAAATTTAGTTGTAATATTTAGGAATCTTTCATAGTGTCCAAAGTCCATATCTACTTCGCCACCATCATCCATTACAAATACTTCTCCATGTTCTATGGGATTCATTGTGCCAGGGTCAACATTAAGATAGCCATCACATTTAATTGGCATAACTTTTAAATCATAATTAGTTTGAATTAGTTTTGCTATTGATGCAGCAGCAACCCCTTTTCCTATACCACTAACTACTCCACCTGTAACAACAATATATTTCATATTTATCCCAGAAATATTTTTATAAAAAATTAAAAAACGAATTTAAAAACAAAAAAAGAGAAAGTGTTTTTAAACTAATTGATGTATATTATCTAACACTCGTGCCCTACTTTTTTAATACTATACATAAAGAAATAAATTTTAAACAGACAAGCAATTCAAAATTTATTTCATATACATCAAAAGCTCTTCCCATCGAAGCCGTTTTGATGCAAATATATATGATAAAAAAAATAAAATAAAAAAAGAAGAAAAAGATTTTTGAAAGAATTATTTTGTTGTTGTTCCAGCTGTGGGCGCTGCAACTGGTTGTGCCTTTGCAACGTTTACACTATCTTTAAACATGGGTTTTATTACCCCAATTAAAACAACAGCAACAATTGCAGCAATAAGAATCATGTAAAGAGTATTCATATTGCCCTGTGCTTTTCTTTCTTTCAAAAATTTATTAAATGACATGTCTTATCTATCCTACTTGTGGAGTTATAATTACATAGCACATAAATTTAGGGTCTGATTGTATATCACTACCACAACCTTCTCCTACTGTTGTTGGAAATGTAAAATCTGTACTAACTATTCCTTCACCACACATTACAAAAACTTTATTTTGCTGGTTACTAGTTCCTTTGAATGTAATTCCATTTTTTGCATCAGCAGTTACATTGGCAGGATCATTACAAGTTAAGAATGTCAATGCATCACTAACATCTGTTTTTTGAGAAACTGATTTTGCAGGTATTGAATTTTCAGTTTTTGTAAATGTTACTGTTTCAGATCTTAATGAGAATGGAGTGTTCATTGCATCCTTAACTAGGTTTATGGTTGTATCAATTGGCTTTTTACCACTATTGAATCCAATTCCACCTAAAACACTTAGCAAAAGACCTAAAATTGCCAAAGATACCAAAGCAGCAATCAATAAATTAAAAACACTTGAACTTTGACCTTTTCTATCAAACTTAAACATAATTATCCTCCAATATTAATAATATAAATTAACTATATATAAAACCCTAAGCTTTAAAAAGATATCCTGGCTATATTTTTCTATACCTTTTTATTCAGGTTTTTTTAAAGCAAATATTTTTGCATTTTTATATTAATTAGTGATTATAATGCGTATTTCTGAGATACAACGAAAGATTGCAGTTTTATTGTTGGTAGAACCGAAGACAATAGAAGAAATAAACAAGCAATTAGATTTAGGATTTGAAGCAATAACTGGTGAAGTAAACAACATGCTTAAGATGGGTCTGGCAAAGAAAACCAATGAATACCCCACAAGATATGTTTTGGACGATTACATTATCTCTGAATTGAAGAAAAGAAAGGATATTTCTGAAAAGGATTCCTATAAGATAAAAGTTCAAATGATTATGGATGTTGAAGGGATAGTAAAAGAAGTTGTAGATAAGCATTTAGACAATATTAAAATTTTATTAGATAAAGAAAAAGATATTACAATCTATGATATTAAAAAGTCTGATTTATTAGACCAAGATAATTCTTATTTTGGTTACATTGATGTTACATGTACAGTTAAAGATTTCGCAGCTTTAATTAGATTGGTAATGTATTACAGCCCAAGTTCAATTGAAGTATTAGCACCAACAAAATATGATGTTTCAATGTATGAATTACAGGATGGCTTAATTGAATTAAGTCAAAGAACACAAACTTACATTAAAGAATTACAAAAAAGATTAACAAAAGAAGAAGCACAATTAGCAATGCAAAAATTTTACAAAAATTAAACCTTTTTGAAAAGGGTTCGGGGCGGTAGCTCAGTCCGGAAGAGCAACAGGCTGAAGACCTGTGTGTCGGGGGTCCAAATCCCCCTTGCCCCATATTTCTTTTTTTAAATACAATTTACTTTATATTATTTTTAGTCTGTGATTTTATGGTTGAAGTTAAAGAAAAAGTTGCTTTTAGTTCTGTTATTGCTAGTGTAGTGTTAACAATAACTAAATTTATTGTAGGAATATTAACTGGCAGTATTGGAATATTATCTGAAGCCGCACATTCTTTATTGGATTTTGGTGCTGCATTATTAACTTATTTTACTGTTAGAATTTCTGATAAGCCTGCAGATAAAAAACATAATTTTGGCTATGCAAAAATGGAAAGTATTTCTGCATTGATAGAAACAGGATTATTATTTTTAACTAGTTTTTGGATAATTTATGAATCAATAAAAAGATTATTTTTTGCCAGTGTTGAAGTTAATGTAACCTGGTATGCTTTTGCAGTTGTTATTTTGTCAATTATTATTGATATTTCAAGATCTAGAGCATTAAAGAAAGTAGCAAAAGAAACTAAGAGTCAAGCATTGGAAGCAGATGCTTTGCATTTTTCATCTGATATATTAAGTTCATTGGTTGTTTTATTAGGTTTAATTTTGATGTCCTTTGGCATTAATGGTGCCGATGCTATTGCTGCTTTATTTGTTGCATTATTTGTTATGCATGCAGGATATACAATGGGAAAAAGAACTATTAAGGTTCTAATGGATGCTGCTCCAGAAGGAACAATAGAAACTTTGGAAGATCAAATTAGAAAAGTGGAAGGGGTATTGGAAATAAAAAAATTAAGAGTAAGACCTGCTGGAACAACTTTATTTATTGATTTGACAATAGATGTTAATAGAAAATTAACCACTGAACAAGTTTATATCATAAAAAGAAATGTTGAAGAAAAAATCAAAGCAAAAATATCCGATGTTGATTTATTAATAAATGCAATTCCAATTAGTGTTAAGACAGAAACCATTGTTGAAAGAATTCACATGTTAGTTGAGAATCATAGTTTAGAAGCTCATAATGTTTATGTTCATACCGATGACAATTCTAAAACAACAGTTAATTTTGATTTGGAAGTAAATAAAAATATGGATTTAAATGAAGCACATAAATTGGCGTGTCATATTGAAAACAAATTGTATAAAGAATTTGGAAAAGATTTAGAAATATATATTCATTTAGATCCCGTTGGAGTAAATATTAAAAAATGTGTTCCAATTAGCGAATTTGAAATTAAAAAAATAGAAAAGATAATAGATGGTGTAAAAGAAAAATTTAAATTTGCGCATCATATTCATGATTTAAATATAAAAAAATCTGATGGGAAATATATTATTTCTTTACATTGTGTTGTAGTTAGTAACATGTCCGTTGAAACTGCACATAATTATTCAAATGATATTCAAAAGTATATTAATTCTAAGTTAGATAATGTTGAACACGTTTTTGTTCACATGGAACCTAAAGACTGGATTGAAAAACATAATCATTAAATATAATTAGTTATAATCTCTTTTTCAATTCTGAAATTATATATTCTTTTTTATCCAATGGTCCTGCACAGCCAGCTGCAAAATTATGACCACCACCATTAAATCCAGAAAGTTTTGATTTTAAATCATTTACAAAATCTAATAATTTAACATCAGAACTTCTTAAACTGCATGAAAAAGTATTTTTTCTTTCAATACAAATTACTTTAGTATAATCAGAATACATTAATTCTAGAATATTTAAGATATATTTTTTTATTTCTTTTTTATTTTTTGGCATGTTTATTATAATACATTTTTTGCTATGATCTATAATTGCGCCATCTAGTATTTCTTTTGTACATTCTAATTCCAATTTTTCTATATCTAATATTCTTTTCACATGTTCATTAGAAAAATAAAAAAACCCAGATAGATCATTTTTTGTGTTATTTAATAGATGCTCAAAAAGAGAAATTTCTTCACCGTCTTTTTCATAAATACATTGTAGGTTTTGAAAAATATCAAAAATAATTGGTTTAATTAATATTGAATTACTCATAAATAATTCTTTATCACTGGTGGTGGTATGTAAATAGGGTAGCGAAGCGTAAACCATAAAATCACTGGCAGCGCCAATAAATGCAATTTTTTTTAATAATTGATTTTCACCAAACAAATAATAGTATAGTTCATAGATTATTGCAGATGCAGATGGTAGATCATTTGGATCAACAACCCAAGCAGGATTTAATATATAGGCTTTATCTTTATCCCCACTTATATGGTGATCAAACACAAAAACATTTTTATTTTCGAGTTCTTTGTAACTATCAAAACAATAATCTAACAAAATTATATTATCATAGCTTTGAAATGTTTTTAAAATTTCAGGGTCTTTATTATATTCACTTCTATAGGAATCTCTAGCAACATCTAAAAAAAAGTCTTTATTGTATTGTTGACCGTATTTTTCTAAAATTCGTGAAAAAATTAAAGCTGATGTTATTCCATCAGCATCGTAGTGTGCAATTAATAGAGTTTTTCCTTTGATAGTTGACAGAAAATTTTTAATTAAAAAATAATGCTTTTCAAAGTCAACTTTCAAAGTAGGTCACTTATACCAATTCTGCCTTCTTTTTGGCTTTATTACCTGCAACATAGTATTTCTTTGCGTTACAAACTATACAGGTAGCTACGAAAACTGGTTTTTTACTTTGCTTTTTAATATGAACAACAAATCTTGATTTTCCACCATAACCTTTGTTATGCTTTGCTTCGTGCTTTCTTGCGTGCTTTTTCAAAATAGATTTTGAACCTTCTTTGAATAGCTTTAATTTATGCACACTGTGCTTTTTACATTTCTTACAAAATAATTTAATTTCTTTAGGTATCTTCATAAAAATTCACCACTAAATAGGTACTTTTGTGTATCAAAGTAACCTTTATATACACTAAGTATATATATTTTTAACTTATACTATATTAATGAGCTAAATATTTAAAAAGGCTCTGTTTAAAATTAAGGTGAGACTATGTTTGGTGTTTTAGTTAACTCATTTTTGGATGTTTTTAAAAAACCGTTAAATATACTATATAGTTATATCTTTTTAGTTCTATCTTCACTGGGTTTTAGCATAATAGTAGAATATACTTTTGACTATTTGCCAGGGGCAGATATTTCAGCAATGGGGCAAGTATTGTACATAATCAAAAACTATTTTTGGATGTTCCTATTATTTCTATTTATAATTTTGTTATTTTTTTATCTAGTTAGTTTATTTATTACCTATATTATTAATAAAAAATCAGGTGAAAAACAAAGAACATTGGGTGTTTCTAAGGTATTTGGATTTACTTTATTTTTAGGTTTAATTTCAATGATTCCAAATATGATATTTGGTTTATTTGATTCTAGTTTAACTTTAACAATAATAGTTTTTATATTATCTTTAATTTATATTTTTATAATTTATCCGTATTTATTTTTGGTACCTGTAATTTTAGTAAGTAAAGATTTAAAACAAAGTATTTCGGAATCATTTAAATTTGCAAAAAAACATTATGGTTGGATAATTCTTTTACAAATATTGTTTATATTTTTGATAAGTATTTTAGGTCAATTATTTGATTTCTTGGCAACTTACTTGACAGAAATTGGGTCTACTCTATTATTTTTGTTAATTTTTTCAATACTATTTTTGTGGAGTATAAATTTTATATATAATTGGTATAAATCAGAAAATTAAATAAAATCGTGATTATATGCAAATAAAAGAATTAGAATTAGAAAATTTTAAGTCATTTAAGCACCAGAAGTTTACATTTAATAATGGTATAACTGCAATAACTGGGCCAAACGGCTCTGGTAAAAGTAATGTGTTTGATGCATTAATATTTGTTTTGGGGAATAATTCGTCTCTTAAATTAAGATATAAGAAAATATCTGATTTGATATGTAGAGATCAAAAGGAAAAATTTGCAACAGTAAGATTAACATTTACTGATGGCACAAGTATAGAAAGAACAATTAATGAAGAAGTTTCTATTTTTAGATTAAATGGTAAAAGAACTACGCAGGAAGCAATTGTTAGTTTTTTGAAAGAATTAAAAATAAGTTCTGATGGTCATAATTTAGTTCAGCAAGGCAATAATAAAAGAATTGTTGATATTAATGAAGTTGAAAGAAAGAAACTTTTAGAAGATATTGCACAGGTTAGTTTATTTGATGAACAAAGAGAGAAGTCAGATAAGAATTTAGATTTTGTTAAACAAAAATTATCTCAAGCAAAAGTTGTTATGGAAGAAAGAAAATCTATGCTTGAAAATTTAGAAAAAGAGAAAGCAGTAGCAGAAAAATATCTAAAAACAAAAGAGGAAGAAAGTATATTGAAAGGAATAATATTAAAAAAAGAAAAATTAGCTTTAGATCATGATTTGCAAAAAACACAAAAAAGAATTGAAACTTTAAATAAGAATATTCCTGATAATAAATTAAAAGTAGATGAAATAGTAAAAGAAATAAAGACATTAGATAAGACTATTTTAGAAGAAAAAGATAAATATAAAAAACACTATGATTCTCATTCTAAATTAGATGCGGAATATAA
>CAIWXP010000132.1 GCA_903916665.1 Candidatus Iainarchaeum sp.
ATTGTAAATATGAACCGTCAAATATAATATCTGTTGAAACTCAAGATAATTGTGCCGAAAGTCCATTTAAAGATTGCTATGGACAGTTGGAAGCATTAAAACAGAAAATTAAAAGTGATAGTGGGACAGATCCTACTAACTCCTATCCATTTTTTTGTGTACCCTCATGTAAGGTGACACCATAATGATTTCAAAAAATATTAATGCTGTAAATAAAAAATCTAATTATCAAAATAAAGGTAAAGGTTTTATTGGATCAATTGGTGATGATTTGCCAAGTTTAATTCCTTTATTTTTTGCATTGATGATTTTTTTTGCATCTTTGGCATTTGCATTTACCACAATAAATGAAAGAAATGTTTTAATTAATACCTATATTGATTCATTGACAATTGCAAAAACTGCTTTGAGTGATGGTTCCTTTGCGAGCTTAGATGAATTTAGAGCAACACAAAATAATATAGTTACAATGTCAAATTATATTTATGGATTAATTTATTTGCCAACGGATGCTGCAAGTCAAAAGAATTTTAATTTTGAAGAAAATTTAAAAGGTAACATAAAAGATTCTTTTGTAGGAATATGTGCCAATGGAGACATTGCATTAAATTCTAATTTGGGTATAAATACAACGGGTGGTACAAGCACTCCCTGTGATATTGTAGAGAATGGTCGTTTTTATGTTGCAAGTAGTTCTGTTGAGGAAAAATTAAATGATGCTTCAGTAAATCTTTTAGATAGTATAAAAAATCGTAAATATTTTTATTATTTATATCCTATAACTTTATTAACACCAAATGGTTATCAGGTAGTATATTTATTGGTAATGGTGTGGTAAATGAAAAAGAAAAAATATATTTTTAAAATAAATAAAAAAGGACAGGCAGCATCAGTAGATGCATTGGTATTTTTATCAATTGTAGGTATTGTTTTTTCTTTGATAATAGGTTCGGCAATGAACTATGGATTAAATATTATGAATAGTGCAAAAAAACTATATAATAATAATTTTCACTATGCTGCATTAAAAACATTTATGAATGCAAGCTATGGACGAGATGCACAGGATTTATTAAAAACAAATGTTTCAGATTCTATTGCAACTTTAATAAAAGAGGACTATGGTGCAAATAGTAAAAATTTAATGGATAAAGGTCTCTCGCCAGGTGATCCAAACTATGATAACAATTTACTTAGTACTGAAACAAAACTAGCCATGTTTGGTGTTTTAGATCAAATATTTTTGCCTTTGCCTCAAAGAAGTTATTTTTTGTTAATAACACACAATGTTTCTGATTCTACTGTACAGGTTACTAAACCATTAATTTTAATAATAAAACAATATCAATCTTATTTTGTATGCTATGTTCAAGATAATAAATTAATTGAAAGTTATTTAAAATTACATCCTTTAGATTTAGAAATTGTAGAAGGTAATTTTATTTTTTATAAAAATATATTATCAACATCAAATGATGATGCAAAAAAAATAAAAAAGGAAGATGGATCAATATATTTAGGTAGTTGGTTATCGTCGGAAGAAAATTCAGATGTTTCAACTTTGAGCTGTGAAGACTATACTGCAAATGTTAAAAAGACAATCTATGGAATAAACTAATTAGGTGTTTTTGTATCTATTTTATCAGTTACTTTTCCAGTAAAATCAACTAATTTACTTTCAATATCTTTTATATTTGGATATAATACTTCTAAAAAGTTTTCATTTTCTACAAATGCAGTATCAAGTGAAGTAGGAGTTATATAATAAAAATTATTTTTTATTATCACCGTTGGTTTATTTCCTGCTTTTATATCTCCTAACATAATTTTAGGATAATCCAAATTATTTAATTCTGTTAAACAAACAGCTTTTGTTTTTGAGAATGTTTGTATGTTTCCATCGTGCCCTATACATCTATTGTCTTTAGTTAAAATATAAAACGGAATTGTTTTATTATTGTAGGCAAGTAATTGAGAAAATAATATTGAATTATTGGCACTATAATTAGTATTTAAACTTAAATCAAAAACAATTGCAATTTTATTGGCATCCTTTAATTCATTAATTTTTTCTAAAATGTTATCATCGGAATAAAAAGTTATATTTTTCAAATCTAATTTATATTTGTAATTTTCTTTTGTTAAATTAGAA
>CAIWXP010000133.1 GCA_903916665.1 Candidatus Iainarchaeum sp.
ATGAGAAGCAAAATTGTTACCAGAATGTAAAAAATGAATTATATGTCCATTAGTTGATGATGAGCCATAAATTTTTAATACTAATCTATCAGTTAAATTTAATGTTGTTGAACCTGTTGTATAAAATTCTATATCACTTTCAGTTGGCGATGTTAATGAAGTTGATGATATATTTGATGAAAAAATAGGACCTGCTATTAACGTTTCTGTTCCAATTGAATTTCTTTTAAAAATTGTTGCTGATAATAAATTCGTTCCTCCAGCATTTGAAGTATAACCATATGAATGAAATTTCCATATTCCTCCTGGTATTAAATTTATACTTGGATCGCCTATTGTAGTTGCATATGATTCAATTAAAACTTGAGTTAATCCACCAACAGTTGTGATAGGATCATCATTTTGAGCTTGAATTGGATAGCCTTTAGATAAAATTGAATAAGTAGATATATCTGACGCAATATCATCAGGAAAATAATCAACTCCAAATACACTATTACCTGAACTACCTGACGTTCCATTTGTTCCTGAACTACCTGACGTTCCATTTGAGCCTGACGTTCCATTTGTTCCTGATGTTCCATTTGTTCCTGAACTACCAGATGTTCCATTAGTTCCAGAACCACCAGTTGAATTTACACCAGAAGTTCCAGAAGTTCCAGATGAACCATCAGCACCATAAGTACCTGCTGTTCCATTAGTTCCACCATTATTATATGCAATAACATCAGCAACAGAAATTAAAGTTCCACCATTATCTTCAATAGTTGTTCCACCTGTTGCAGATGAACCATTTAAACCAATTTTTAATATATGGTTTACAGTTCCATTAATTATTATTGAAGTTCCTGATGTTCCATTAGTTCCTGAATTACCAGATGAACCTGATGTTCCATCAGTACCAGAAGCACCAGATGCACCTGAACCAATAGAAACACTATTTGAACTTAAACCTGAACCATTACTATCTATTCTTCCATCTCTACGAACATAAGGTACTTCACGACTATTTATTAATAAATCCATTCATAATTAATTCTTTTTATAAAATGTTCCAAACATCTTTTGAAACTTCTGCAATGGTTAAATCTGTTGAAGAATTTTCTAAATTAATTTTTACACCTGTAACCATAAACTTTTTACCTGATAAATGATTATTATAAGTTAAGCAACCTATTAATGATGTTAAATTATTAGTTGTAAAAGTAAATTGTAAAGAAGGTGTTAAATAATTACTTTTAATACTATTTTGTATTAGTTTTTCTAAAATATTGGTATTGTTTTCCCTGTTCCAAGTTGTACAAAAATTATATCCAGTAGAACCACTAAAAATTAATCCACCCCTTTCAGTAGATAATTTATTAACATTTGTACCATGAATTAAATCAATTTTAGTTTCATCTTTATATTCAGGTTTCATATTAGAAAAATATTCCTTATTAGATAAATTTAATTCATTACCATCTTTATCAACTATTGTAAATTTTATATCTTTAATTCTAACTTCTTTTATACTTGCTTTAAGTGAATTTTTACTTGGTGTAAAAGAACCATCGCCATTAACAGTAGGAATTACAATATAATCATAAATTTCAAATTCCATATAACCACCAGTAAAACCATTTAATGGTAATAAAAAATCTTTACTTACTACTTTGTTTAAACTATCTAAAATATTATTATTTAATGTAACCCATGTATCTTCAATAAAACCATATGTATATTGTGGTGTACTATTATATCCAGTAAGATTATTAAAATATAAATATAAAACTGGTTTAGTTCCTAAAATATTCATTGTAGTACCAGCAAGATTAGTATAATGAATATCATTATCAGTTGTTGTACTCCAGCCAATTTCATTATGATCAGAACCTTTATAATCTGGTAAAAAATCTGAATTCCTTATATTAAAAGCTGATTTATTATCAATAACTAAATTACATTGTAATACACCTTGTGCTAATTGTGTTGGTGTTGGATTATCACCATAACTATTATCTTTCCTGAAATAAGCACTTATTTCAATTTTTAATTTATAATCATTTGTTGGAATAAAATATGGTAATTTCTTTTTATATCTAAATGATTTTTTATTTAAATCTAATGATTCAGTACAATATCCATCTATTGGTGAATATTGACCAATAGATAAATAACTATCAGTATCATTTTGTGGTGTTACACCACTTAAACTAATAAATCTACCATTATTAAAACTATTCCAACTATCGGAAATAGAATATATTTTTTCGCGCCATTGGAAATTTGTATTACCACTTATTGGGCTTATAGTTGTTGTTCCTGAAAAATCAGTATTAGTATAATCTAAAACATTTATATTATTATAAT
>CAIWXP010000134.1 GCA_903916665.1 Candidatus Iainarchaeum sp.
AATTAAAGATGGTGGATCATTTATTTTCGCAAATGACTACGATTTTAATAAATTAAATATAATTGATTCTAATATTAATGGATCCTATCCTTTTGCTTTGATGTTTAATTCACACGATGATGGCATATCTAATCAAATAGATTTAAATATGTATGGAACAAAAGTAAATTCTAGTTTGATTGGCGGTTTTATTGATAATGAAAGAGATGTAAATATATTAAATATTTATAGTTTAGATTTAAATTTTGGTAATGCTAGATTTGGTGGTATTATCGATGCCAAAAATGATTTGAATTATATAAATATTTATGATTCTAATATTAATACAAATGGTTTGATTTTTTTCAATCAAGGCTATGATGATGATAATTACTTAAGATTTGATTTCAACAATGTTGATGCAAATTATTTATTATTTAAAAATTTGAACATTAACAGTAATTTGTATAGCTATGATGATTATAAAATTAATAAGGATAGTTTATTTAATATAACTAATAATTCAGAAATAAATTATTTTGCATTTCAAAATTCAGACCTTAATATTAATGGTGGTATTTTTGCATTATCAAATATAAATACAAATTCTATGCATTTTGATTTTAATGATTTGAATCTTCATGAGAATGATGATTCCTATGTGATATTTAATTTTGGATATGTAAATGTATCTCAGGATGGCATGACTGTGAATCCTGCAGATATAAATAATTTATATATATCTAATTTAAATGTTAATAAATATGGTGGAATTCAAGATATTAATTCTGATTTGAATAATATTTATATATTAGATTCAAATTATAATGATGGCCCACTTATGTTTTTTGTGGCAGTAAATGATGGTTTTGTAGATCTTAATTTTTTTGGGTCAAACATAGATAATACTGGCATAATGATATATGGTGCTATGGGTGATGATCACGGCCATTATACTGATGTGCATAACGATATTAATTATTTAGGCATACATGATTTAAAGTTTTCAGGACATGGTGAATTCTTACAAAGTTTGAATAGTAAAATTGAGGATTTAGAAGTATATGATTCAGATATAAATGTTCAAACATTAATTGATTTAAACACAGAAGTAGATCAAGGAGAATTTGTTAGTAATATATCTGGAAAAATATATAATAATAAATTAATTATTAATGATCCTAATACATATATAAATTCACCAAAACAATTGGATATAAATTTTAATACTATTTTACAAACTGATTTAAGTAAAAGAAGAATATTATTTGATGAAAACGATCATTCAAATAAAATTGGTGGAAACCTATGGTTATATGATGGTAATGAAGAAAACACTTGTGTTGCTGATGATAATATACCTGTAGGAATATGTGATTATCCATTTACAATAGATACTTTGAATGGAACCTATTTAGATAACTATCCATTAGATCATAATTCTAATGACTTTTATGCAGAGTCAGTAATTGGTGATGACAATATAAATTCAGCAATGTTATTGAATGAAGATATAAATGTATTTTATGGAATGTATTTTGTCGTAGATTCACAAAATCCAGATTTTGGTGTGGGAAATTATTTGGATTTTAATTGTAATGGTCATACAATTAATTTGAATTCCGATAATTCTATGTTTTTCTTCAATGATCATTATTCTTTTGATTCAATAACTATATCAAATTGTAATTTTAATATTTCGGGATATCATTCTGTTGCAATGGTTGTCGGTGGAGATGTAAATAAAATAAATATAATAGACTCAAACTTTTATCAAAATGGTGAAACTTTAGCTTTAATGATGGGAAACAGTAATTATACTGATGTAAATTTTTATGATTCTCATATTATAGGTA
>CAIWXP010000135.1 GCA_903916665.1 Candidatus Iainarchaeum sp.
ATAGATTTACTATTATAATTCTATTAAATTGTATTTATTGTGATAATATGACAAAAGAGCGAGTAGTTGAAAATATAGCCCTATTTGATATGGATGGTACTCTTTGTGACTATGATAAAGCCATAAAAATAGACTATGATAAATTAAAATCACCTGGTGATCCAGAATATGCTTCTTTTAGTAATGAAATTGATAGTAAAGATTATTTAAAAGATAGAATAAGAGTAGTTAGGTGTATTCCTGGTTGGTGGGCAAATTTAGAAAAATATATGCCTGGTTTTGATATTCTAAATTTGGCAAAAGAATTAGGTTTTTCAATTCATATTTTAACAAAAGGTCCGAGGAGTTCAACAAATTCTTGGGCTGAGAAAGTTGAATGGTGTAAAAAAAATCTAAAAGAATATGATGTTAATATAACTATTTCAGAAGACAAAGGATTAGTTTATGGAAAAGTATTAATTGATGACTACCCAGAATATGCTGAACGATGGTTGCAAAATAGACCTCATGGTTTAGTAATAATGCCATTGCATCCTTGGAATAAAGATTTTACACAGGATAATGTAATTCACTATGATGGTACAAATTTAGAACAAATAAAAGAAGCATTAATGAAAGCAAGAGATAGGCAGAATAATGAATTTGTGAAATTTAATTAAATTAATAATGTGATTTTTATGTTAACAAATAATGCAAAAAAAACCATTGAGAATATAACAATAAAATATAGATATAATTTCAAACAAGAACAGGATGCAAAGAAAATATTTTCTGTTGCAATGGGTTCAGAAATAAAAAATGAAATTGTTAAAGATATTAAAACTAGTCAAAACGAAATTGAAAAGATTGTTAAAGATGTAAATTCTTGGTCTCAAAACAAAATAGAACAAGAATTTGATTCAAGAGATTTATTTGAAGAAAAAGAAAAGAAAAAGAAAACTTTAGTATTTCCTAAAATGGAAAATATAGTAGAAGGAAAAGTTGTTACTACCTATCCTCCAGAACCTTCAAAATATCCTCACATAGGTCACGCCTATGCCTGCATTATAAATTATAGATTTGCTAAAGAACACAGTGGTAAATTTTATATTAGATTTGAAGATACAAATCCTAGTTTAGCAAAAAAAGAATATTATCCTGCGCAATTAGAAGGTTATAATTGGCTAGGAATAAAAGAAGATGGAATTATTTATGCTTCAGATTATATGGATTTATTATACAAAAAAGCAGAAGAATTAATTAATTTAAATAAAGCCTATGTTTGTACTTGTAATTCAGAAAAGGTTAGAGATTTAAGACAAAAGAAAGAACCTTGTGAATGTAGTAAATTATCAAAAGCAGAAAATTTAATTCTTTGGAAAAAACTTTTAACCAAAGGTTTTAAAGAAGGTGAAGCTTGTTTAAGATTAGTTGGAGATATGAAAAGTGTAAGGGGAGAAATGAGAGATCCTGTTTTATTACGTATAAGTTATATTGAACATGCAAGAGTTGGGAATAAATATAATTTGTGGCCAACCTATTTATTTCAAAATACTATTTTAGATTGTGAGTTAGGAGTAACTCATAGATTTAGAAGTAAAGAATTTGAAGTATGGCATCCAGTACAACAATATTTAGCAGATATTTTTAAGTATCATTATCCAGATATTTTTGAATTTGCAAGAGTAAATTTAGTAAATGGATTAGCATCAGGTAGAAAATTAAGAGAATCTGTTGAACAGGGTAATATGTCCTGGGATGATCCTAGTTTAACTACTTTGATTGCATTAAAACGTAGAGGTTTTTTACCCGAGTCCATTTTAGAATTTGTGGATAAAATGGGGATATCAAAAACAGAAAGTACAGTTGAATGGACAGTTTTAGATTCAATGAACAGAAAGTTTTTAGCAACAAAGGATATTAAAAAATTAGCATCATTTACAAATCCTTTAAAAGTTAAAATTGTTGATGCTAAAAAAGTTTTAGAACAACCATTAACTGAAATTTATATTGAAAAGAATACGGAATTAAATAAAGAATTTAGATTTAGACATTTAGGTAATTTAGTTTTTGATGGTAAAGTTTTAAATGCTGTTGGAAATGAACAAAAGAAAGGATTATCAATGTTGCATTTTGCAAAAAATATATTAGAAGTGAAAGTAATTATGCCATTCGCATTAGACGACCCAGAAAGAGAAAAAGTTTTATTTGTTGATTCTGATTTATATGCAACATTGAAAACAGATGAAATTGTTATTTTAGAGGGCTTTGCCTATTGTAGATTAGATAATAAAGAAAAAAAGATATTTATTTTTGGACACGAATAAAAAGTTTTAATTTAAAAGGTGATTTGATGCACAGTTATAAATTTTATTTTGCAAATAAAAGTTTAAAACAGATACGTCAAACACCTATATTGGTGATTTGATGCAGATTAATACAAATGATTTTAATTATGTACCTAGTTTTAAAACAAAAATGACAGAACCAATTCATTCTGGAAATTTAGCTGCTAAAAAAAGATTAGAATTATTAGATGACGCAAATTATAATTTGTTTAAAATAGATTCAAATGATGTAACAATAGATTTTTTAACAGATTCTGGAACTGGTGCAATGAGTCAAGAACAATGGAGTGCTATGTTTTTAGGAGATGAAGCCTATGCTGGCGCATCTAGTTTTAAAAAATTTGAGAAATCATTCCAAGATATTATGGGTATGAAATATATTTTGCCGGTTCATCAAGGTAGAGCATCAGAAAGAACATTATTCTTTGGTTTGCAAAAATTAGGTGTATTAAAACAAGATTCAATAATTGCATCAAATGCATTTTTTGATACTACATTAGGTTGGGCGAGTCAATTTGCAAGATGTGAAAACTTATATTGTGATGATTTTGATTTGGGAAATGCAACAAAAAAAGATTTTAAAGGAGATTTACAATTAAGTAGATTGGAAAAATTAGTAAATCAAAATCCTAACAAAGTTAATTTAGTTTTATTAACATTAACTAATAATACTGGTGGTGGACAACCAGTCAGTATGAAAAACATAAAAGAATTATCTAATTATTGTAAAATTAAAAATATATTATTTTTTATGGATGCTTGCAGATTTGCAGAAAATGCATATTTTATTAAAGTTAGAGAACTAGAGTATAAAAATAAAACAATAAAAGAAATAGTGAAAGAAATGTTTTCTTATTTTGATGGGGCAACATTTAGTGCAAAGAAAGATGCGAAAGTAAATATTGGTGGGTCAGTATTATTTTCTAAAGATCATGAAGATATATTTTTAGCTTGTAGACCATTTGTGATTCAAAATGAAGGTTTATTTACCTATGGTGGCATGGCAGGAAGAGATATGGAAGCTGTTGCTCAAGGAATAAATGAAACCACTGAGTTTTCTTATTTGCAAAACAGAATTGGGCAAATAGAATTTTTACATAAAGCATTATTTACTATTGGTATACCTTTAATTCATCCCTGTGGTGGACATGCAGTTTATATTGATGCAAAAGAGTATCTATCACAAATACCAGAAACAGAATTTAGAGCAGATATGCTAGTTGCTTTAATCTACGCAATTGGTGGAATTAGATGTGTAAGTATTGGAAATGTAATGTATGCAGAAAAAGATTCAAAAGGAAATATTTTGAAACCAGCTAAAAATGATTTTGTAAGATTAGCAGTCCCAAGAAATGTGTATTCTTTGGAACATATATTTTATGTTATTAATGTTTTTGAAAAATTACATAAAGTTCATAGTCTATTAAAAAGAGGATTAAAAATAGGTCCTGGATTTAGAAATGATCATTTTGATCATTTTGATTGTAATTTTGAATTATTGGATACGAAAAATTTTGAAACTAGCGTCTTACGTGGTAAATAATGGTTGAATTTAAACGTCCAGTTAAAGCATTTTTAACCACTCAAGAAAAGAGAACTGCGGAAGTATATTTTCATCATAGAGATTTAAAAAAAGAATATTCCTTATTATCTGAAGATATATTCCAACAACTTTTAATTATTCATATGAATGCTGAGTTAGAACCTGTTGAAAGGTTATCGAGAATGGCGCAAATATTTCAACAATTAATTGATTCAAATATTTCTCAAGCTGAACGAATAAGATATACTACCTATTATAGTAGATTATTAAGTGCAAGACAAACTATTTTAGAAAGACAAAAGTTAGACTAGTTCCTATAATTGAAGTAACTAATTGTATTATACTCATAGGAATTAGAAACATCGAAGGAATTATTCCTATAAAGTATAGTATTAAAGTAAATCCAAATATTATTCCTGTCTTTACAATGCTTGCAATTGTTGTTGTAAACATTTTATTGTTTGTATATCTTTTAATAAATAAGAATAAAATATAATTTCCTAGCCATATGCTAGGAATTAGATAAAGTAAGAAAAAAGAAAATTGACCAAATACAATTCCTGAAACCAATGTTCCTATTGAAGGTAATAATATTATTGGTAGGCTTTTCCAAGTATTAAATCTTAAAGCAGAGTACGCTAATATAGCATTAACAATAGTTCCAATTAATAATTGATTTGGGAATAAAGTAATTTGTGAGAACAATATTGGAACTAGGAAAGCAAAAAGACTTAATAAAGTAATTCTAAATAGATCTGTTTTGAATAAATTACTATAATTAGAAGTATATTCCATGACAAACATAGGTTTTTCTTTTATTTAAATCTTTTGTTTAATAGTTCTAGTTCTTCAAACAGCTTTTCGGGATTTGTATAATGTTGTTCAAGTAATTTTTTAAGATTAACAACGTTTATTTTTGTTATGTTAATAAGATTATACAATCGTGTTCGATATTCTGGAATATAATGATCATAAATGTATTCTCTTATTTCTTCATTTATATTATAACTGGTAAAAAGTAAAGATAATTGTCTAACTTCTGGTTGTGATAGATCTTTTGTGGCTTGATTACCTGGGTTTCTGGTAGTTTTACCTATTGCAGATAATTGTCTTTTGTACTCAAAATTTATTTCATCTAATGTTCTTTTAGATATTACGTTACTTCCATCTAAATAATCATATATCACTTTCAAAAATAATTCTTTTTGAGATCCAGTCATACTGTCCAATTGTGTTTTTGTACTTTTAAAATTAAAAAATATTGGTTCTTCAGTTTCGGGGTCTTTTATTTTTTCAATTTCTTTAAAAAACATTTTTATTGATTCATTAACATCGGAGGTTTTTTTCATTTCTTGTTTTATTGTTTGTTTTAATCTAAATATTCTTTTTACATGGTCCCATAGTTTTATTATAGATTCTCTTTTGGCGTTGTTTACAACAAAAAAAGATAGAATATTTCTTAATGTTTTTAAATTATCAAAATTAGTTTCATTTGAAAATATTTTTTCAAGTGCATCTTTATTGAATTCACATAATTCTAATATATTTATTTTAGTCATTGATTCTTTATCAGGTAAATAAACATAAACATTAAATATTTCTGGGTTAAGTTGATAGTTTTCAATAAATGATTTAATTTGTTCTAAAGCTCTTGAAAAATAGGTAATTCTTGCTTGCCCTTTTGTCATTCGATCTCGTGAAAATTCATATAATTTGACAGTTTTAACTTTTTCATCTAATTTGTCTACTGCTGATGTAATGTCTTCTTTTTTTGCTTCTAGACTAGGTTTTCCTAAGGGTACTCTACTAGTTATTGATTTAAGCCTGCTTGTAACTCTAGATCTTTGCCTTGCTGTTTCTGCCATATATTAATTTGAATCTAAAAGTATATATAGTTATTATTGTAAAGAAACAAATTCTCCATATTGGATTGTGTACATATAAAATGGTTTTATTACATCACCATTGGCATCAAAGCTAAATACTCCTGATGCACCAGAATAATTTTGTGTGTTATATATGCATGTTTTTACTACTTCAACATCATTTCCATATTTCTCAAAACAATCACTTAATATGTTTAATGCATCATAACCGTTTGCTGATAACATATCTGGTTTTTCATTATAGGTTTTATAATATTCATCTGTAAATTCTTTTGTTGTACTATTTAAATTCATATTATAGGGAGAAATAAATACTAATCCATCACCTAAATTACCTGCTAGCGTTAGAAAGTATCCTGATATTGATGATGATGATCCATAGAATGTAAAATTGTAATCCATTTCTTTAGATTCTTTTAATATTTCTGCTGCTGCCTGTCTTACTGTTGCAAATATAACAATCTCTGGTTTTAAATTGTTTAATTTTATTAATGTATCTTTAAAATTAATTTCATCCTTATTATGTAATTCTGAGTATACTTCTCCTTTAAAATCTTTTTTTATCTCATTAATATATGTTTTTCCATAATCTGTATTTATTGCCAATATGGCTATTTTCTTTATGTTTTTATCATTTAAATATTTTGCAAATTCTTTTGTTTCTAAACTTGCACTTGTTTGTGTTCTAAAAATATAATCTCCTGATTGTGAAATATTACTTGCTTGTGATGCTGGTGAAATTAGAATTATTTTATTTTTCTCAGCAATAGGTGCAATTGCCAATGTTTGAGATGATCCACCATCACCAATGATGAATTTAACATTATCAATATCAATTAGTTTATTTATTGCTTTTGTTGATTCTTCAGAGTTATATTTTGAATCTTCATATATCAATTTTATTTTGTATTTCTTATTTGTGTCATTATTAATTTTTTGCAAAGCAATGTCGATTCCTGTTTTTGCATATAGTCCACCATCAGACCCGTTGCCAGTTAGCGGTAAAATTATTCCTATTTTTATTTCATTATTGTTTGTTAATGTAAATAATGCTGATTCTTTTGGCATAATATAAAGTCCAATACTTAGAGCAACTATTAAAATTATTATAGTAAATATTTTCCAGTTCATTTTTATCACCAAACTAATTTTGCTTACGGAAGTATAAAACACTTTGTTGTCTATGAATAACAACAGCTATTTAAATCTTTTTGTTAAACTATTATTATGGACTTAATAAATGCATTAAATAAATTAGGATTATCAGATAGGGAATCTAAGGTATATTTGTCTTTGTTGGAGTGGGGAGAAAGTTTAGCATCAGATGTTGCTAGAAAGTCAGAGTTAAATAGAACAACCACCTATGATATTTTAAGTAATCTTTTAGAAAAAGGATTAGTAACATATATTATAAAAAATAACACACGATTTTATAGACCTACTGAGCCCGAGAAAATATTACAATTATTGCAGGAAAAGGAAAAAACCTATGAAAGTATATTGCCCCAATTATTACATTTATACAGGCCAAGAACAAAAAATTGTATAGTAGAAGTATTTCAAGGTAAAGAAGGAATAAAAACAATATTTAATGATATTTTAATAACTGGCAAACCGTGGGCAGGGTATAATACTCCTGGTACTGGCCATAAAATAATGGATGAAACCTGGACTGAATTATTTCATAGGAAAAGACAAAATAAAAAAATAGAATTAAGAGTTATTTATGTTAAAACAAAAGATGCACACATTAGAGCAAATGAAATGAGCAAAATGAAATATACTAAAATTAAATTTATGAAGGAAAAATATGATAGCCCTGCATCAAATTGGATCTATGGTGATAGAGTGGCATTAATATTTTGGTTAAGAGAAGTACCATTTGCAATAAGAATTATAGATAAAGAATTAGCAGACAGTTATAGAAATCATTTTAATGTAATTTGGAAGTATGCAATAGAATTAAAGTGATATTTATGTTGCAAGATTTATTAAAAGATTTTAAGAAGTTAGCAAATCTTGAGAAAGCTAAACTTTTACAAGGATTCTTCAAAACAGGTAAAGGAGAATATGGTGAAGGAGATATATTCTTAGGGATTGTTGTTCCTCAACAAAGAAAGTTAGCTAAAGAATATCCTGATTTACCATTAAATGAATTGCAAGAATTATTAAATAGTAAAATTCATGAACATAGATTAACAGCATTATTTATCTTAATTGCACAGTATAAAAAAGCCAGTGCAAGTTTGAAATCTAAAGAATTAAAACTTTCACA
>CAIWXP010000136.1 GCA_903916665.1 Candidatus Iainarchaeum sp.
ATTATTTTAATTTTATCTTTGTTTTTTGTTTTTGTATCCTATAAAACGGTTATGAAAAAATCTCTATTAACTTCATTTGCAGATACATTTAAACAAATCGCAAATCCCAAATCAATAGCTTTTTTTGTTTTAACTTTGGTAATTGGAGTTATTTTATTTTTTATAGCTTTGGGAATTGTTTATGCACAAATATTACCAGATACATTATATACTTTGGTATACCCATTAATTTTGTTTGTTGCCTTTGTAATGTCCTACTATAGTGTTAATTAAAAAGTTATTAACTAATTAGTATTTTCTTTAGAGTCCATTGTTTTTTCTTCATCTCTATTATATGCTTTTTTTAAGTAGTATCCTACTGGGCTTTTAATATATTGACAGAAATCATCAGGATAACAAAGGCCCATAGATTTTAAAGTATCGCAATTAGAACAAGGATATTTTTGTATTTTTAACAGTTGGTATTTTGCAATTTTTTCATCGTAATCAGAGGTGTTTTTAAAAAAGTCTAAAACATTTTCAAAGGGCATTTTTATAGTAAAACAAAATGTTGCAAAATAATATCTTTCCATGTGCGATGGATTTCCTTTTTCTAACATTGTATTTAATATCATTTGCATACATGGTGGAAAAGCATTCATATTTGTTTTACTTATTTTCATCGTATATTTTGGTACCTTTGGTTTGAATGTAACATCTAATTCATTTGCTATTGTTTTGAATGTGGGGCTAACTGCCTTTACATCTAGAGGTAAATTTTCTAGAACTCTTGTACTAACATATCTTGCAATATAATTTATTGTTTTTTCTTTTGTTAAATGTACAAAACCATCTTTAACAATTTGATTGGTTAGTTTGTCTTTTTCAGAATATATTTTGGCTTTAACATATTTTTCAAATTCAATTAAATAATATTCATTTTTTTGTTTAAAATTTAATTCTAATATTTCTAACGCTTCTTTTGGGTCCTTTAGTTCTTTTTTTATTTGATTGTAATAAAACTTTGCAAATGTAGAATAAAATCTATCTTTATTAATTATTGACAAAATAATTCTTGCGCAAGGATAAAAAGCAAAGTACTCTTGCATATATTTAGTATCCAATTCTGGAAAAGAAAATTCATCGGTCATTATTTTTGTTAAAATAGTTTTAGTTAATGTTAACTGTTCTTTATTTGAATTCAGCAGATCGATTTTCAAACCCTCTGCATTTTTCTTTGCCGGTTTACTAAACGGAATAAGTAAATTAATATCCATAAAAATCCTACATCTTTTTAAGGATCTGTTTAAATCTTACTTTTTTTAAAGTAAAATTTAAATTGTCCATAAATAAATAGAAAACTATATATATAAAAAAGGAGTTTATTAATTATGACACTAACGCCTGGAGAAAGAATGAATTTAAAATCTTTTTTATATCGTGCTGAGAAAACTGTGTCACATATGGGTGCAATTTCTAAATATCCTGCTTTGCGAGTAATTTATGGGCGTATTGATGAAAATTTAAAACATGTGCCAATAAATATTATTCAAGGAGATTCTTTGAATTCTAGTTCTACAGGAACTGTATTTGGTGAGAATATAAAAAAAGTAGATGGGGGTATAATGAAAAGTGCGATAAGAATACCTAAAGATCATTTATTTGCAGAAAATGGTAAAGTAAGAAATGATGGTGCGTTAACTTTATTACATGAAGAGGCACATGTTGTTTTGCCAGATAGTGCAAAGGTATTTACTGCGCGAGTAGGTTTACAACCATATCATGCTGATGAATTTATGGCCGATGTTTTAAGCGCGCATGTTGCAAGAAATATGGGGTTTCCAAAAGAAGTAATAGGAAGACATTTGTATAATAGAAGGACTTATTTTGGTTTTCCAATTGACAGATTTGCATTGGAAGGCCCAAGAGGGGTTGCAGAAGAAATTAGAGAAGGCAGATTTAGACCCGAAGCAACAAGAAGACCTATGGAAAGAGATGCTATTAGAGCGCCAGATGAACCAGTACATATTATGCCAACTGGAAGACGTTGGATAAATGAAATACCGGGTGTAAGAAAACAAAGAGGAAGATTCAGTCCTAGATTTGCCTAATTTGTTTTTCTGTTTATTATTTTCTTATCTCGTTTTCTAATTTTTCATATTCTTTAAAAAATAATTTTACTTTTTTTGGATCAGATATATTTAATCTACAACAATTACTTGGTAACTGTAATGGTTTATTATCTAAAAAAATAAAAGTCTTTCTCAGTTTTTCAAATATATTTGTATTACCCACTATAACAATAAAATTTGATTTTGAATTAGAATAGCAAAAATCTTTATGATTTTTTTTAAACTCAGCAATAATTTTTAGACTGTTTTTAATATTATTAATACTTTCTTTAACAACTTTTTTATTTTTTAATGCTTTTTGTAAAGCAGTAATTGCATCGTAATTAACTCTACAATGATCTTCTTGATTTCTTAACATTTTGGCTACATCAGTATTATTTGTAACATAATATCCTACTCTTTTTGATGCCAAATTATGTGTTTTTGAATAGGAGTGCAATACTATTATTTTTTTATTTCTATACTTATTTAATAAATCCTTTGTGCTAATGTGTTTTGCAATATTAACACAGGCTCTATCAATTAATATTATTTGATCCTTTTTTGCAGAATTAATTATTTTATTTAAATTAATATCAGATATGGGTAATCCAAAAGGATTGTTTGGTGAAGTTAATATAATTAAATTTGGTTTTTGTTTCTTTATATTATAAATAAATTCCTTTATAGGAAAATCAAAATTTTTATTTCTTTTTATAAAAATAGTTTTATATTTATTTGATTCTAAAAATTTTAAAGTATAAAAATAATTTGGGAAATCTAAAATTGCCTTTGGTATTTTTTTATTTATTCTAAATTCGTTGGCAATAACATTTAATAAAAATTGCAGGCCGCCATTGGCACCATTCATTAAACAGACATTTTCTCTATTAACTTTTAAATTTTCGGCAAGGGTTTCTTCTAAAACATATTTTCCATCTATTTTATAGTAATCGTGGCCATATTTTAAATCAATCATAATCATCCCTCAATCATTTATTGGAAACCAATTTATTCTATGTTCTTTCATTACAAAGAAATCATGATCTGTTATATCATTTGCAAATGCATTTTTTATTTTATTTTGAATATCTCTTAAATCTTGAACACCATCAATAACAAATTCTATTGATAAATCATATTTTCCCAATAAAACCGTTGCAAAAGTACAATTTGTCATTTTAGAAACAAAATTTATTATTTTTGGAATTGTTTTGTGATTCTTTGTTGTGTAAACTATTTGAACTTGTTGCAAATTAAATTTTTCGAAGTTAATATCTAAAATATGCGATCCTAAAATTTCCAATTTATATAGTTTTTTTATTCTATATTTTATTACATTAATATCTGTATTTGTTAGTTTTGCCAAGTCAATTAATTTTATTCTTGCATTTTTTGCAAATGTTTGAATTATAATATAATCTAAATTATCTAAATCTGGTTTGGAATATTTCGGAAAGAAACAACCATCTTCATAGTCTTTACCACTATAAAAAAATTTATAGTTAAATCTATGGCCTTCAGAAATAGTTAAAATTTCTTGTTCTAAAATATAATCTCCAAATTTATCTCTAAATGGTGCAAGAATATTGTATAAATCAGTTAAATTATTGGCCAAAATTAAAAATGTAATATCATATCGTCCATCTAAATTTGCCAAATAGGCGGTTGCTTTGTAATTCAAAATAAAATTTATAATTTCAGCATCGATTTCGGGAGTTGTTTTTTGAAACTTATAAAATA
>CAIWXP010000137.1 GCA_903916665.1 Candidatus Iainarchaeum sp.
ATGTTTTGGGGTCTACGCTAAATAACAAATAGGTTGAAAATAAACTAGCATCCTTTACACCTTCAATTAAATTATTTGCCTTCATTTTTATTATGGCATCAAAGTTAATATCAGGGTTGGGCATTTCATTACTAGATAAATCCAATAAATTAATTGAAAAACTTCTTGTGTTATCTCCAGATAAAATAATATTCAATCTTTTATCCTTAACCTTTAAAGTCAATTTATCATTATTATGTGCTCTTTTTAAAATACTAGATAAAGAAGGTAAATTAACACCTAATTTAGTTGTTCCAGAAACTTCAAATTTTTCAAAAATATCCTTTGGCATATTAAATATAACCATTGCAATTTGTGCAGCATCAATTGCTTTTAATGATATGCCATATTCATTAACAACAAATTCAGCATCTTTAATTAAATCAACCATAGCATCTATACTTTGTCTAAATAATTTTGCGTCACTTAAAACTAATTCCATAATCATGCCCCCAATAAGTATAATAAGGTTACAATATATATAACAAGCAAGGTTTTAAATATATCTTAAAAATAGAATTTAAATTAACTTAAACATAATCAATTTTCTTTAATTATGCTTCTTGCGGCTATTAATCCTGTACTTGCTGCATTTACTATGTCACCGGATAATCCTGCACCATCACCAGCAAAAAATAAATTATTATATTTTTCACTTTGTAAATTCTTATTACAACTGACTCTCATTGCACTTAATTTAATTTCTGGCGCGTAGAGTAAAGTATAGTTTGATGCAATACCTGGCATAATTTTATCTAATTCTTCTAAACCTTCAACAATATCTGTAACTATTCTATGTGGTAATAACAAAGATATATCTCCAGGAACAACATCTTTTAATGTAGGCTGTACTAAATTTTTTTCCAATTTGTTCCAAGTTGTTCGTCTTCCTGTTTTTAGGTCTCCCAATCTTTGCAAAATTGGTTTTCCAGAACCCAAAAAATTTGCTAGTTTTCCAATGTGTTGTGCATAGGAATTTGAGTCTTCTGCGGGTTCAGTTAATTTTATTTTTACTAAAAAAGCAAAATTAGTGTTATCTGATTTTATATCTCTTAAACTATGACCATTTACATTAATAAATTTATCATAGCTTTCTGATACCACAAAGCCCTGTGGATTAACACAAAAAGTTCTTACAAAATCATCATAGGTTTTTGTATAAATATGAAATTTTGGGCAATATTCAATGTCTGTTATTGCTTTAGTTATTTCTTGACTAGTTTCCACTCTTACCCCTATATCAACGGGTAAAAAAGTTGTTTTCAAATCTAAATCGTGAGCAATTTTATTTAACCAAAGAGAACCCCATCTTCCAACTGTAAATAAAATATAATCTGCAAATAATTCCCCTTTATTTGTTTTAACACCAATAATTTTTCCATCTTTAATTATTAATTCCTGCGCATCAGTTTCTAGGTGTAATTCTAAACCTTTTTGTATTAGATTTTGTAATAAATTATCAATGATGCCTGGCAAATAATCTGAGCCTATATGTTTTTGTTTTATTTCAATAAATCTTATTCCACTTTTAATTGCTCTTTCTTTTAGTTCTTGCATTTTTTCTGTTTGATTAATATAACCATTTGCCATTCCAAAATTTTGAAATGTGTTGTGCACTTCTTCAATTAATTTATTTGCATCTTCTAAAGAAACAAATTCAGTTAAATCTCCGCCAATAAAAGGATTAAAATTTAATTTTCCATCAGAAAATAAACCTGCGCCACCCACACCAAATAATAATTCTTTTTTGTTTCTTTCTTTTGGTGCTTTGCCTTTCTCTATTGAAATGACTTTATAATTTGCATTTAATAATTCTTTGGCAGCAAATAAACCTGCCGGGCCCAATCCAATAATAATAACACTTTTCATAATATCACTATCAACCTAGATAACAATATTGCAATGTATTTAAATTCGTAATTAGTATACACAACATCAATTATGTTTTATTTTGAAATGCAAATGTTCTAATATGTTTTTTGGAGAGATTATTTTTAATTCTTGTTTTAATTCCAGATCCAATTTAAATTGTTTAATATTCTTTCTAACTTCTCCCAATTGAGGTAGGAAAAAGTAGGCTGATAAAAATCTTAAAGTTGCACTTAATAATATAACTCCCAGAACTGGAGTAATAATACCAAAAGTATAACTTAATGTTGCTAATATTCCACCAATTACTGTACCTATAAATATGCCCGAGTTTCCAATTAGATTATAGTAGGTTACACACAAAGCCATTTTCTCTCTAGATACTGCGTCGTAGATATAATCACTTGTACACAAATCAAATCCTGCCCAACAAATACCAGACAATGCTTCAACAAAAATTAAATAACATAATGTTAAAATTGCACTAATAGGAAATAAAAATATGGATATAAAATAAAGTGCAGGTATCAAAGGAATTAATTTTGCAGTAATTGTTATTACGCTAATATTTCCATACTTATCTGCAAATTTTCCCCAAATAGGCATAAATACTAATCTACAAACTAAGTTTGCAACAATTATCAATGTGTACCAAATATAACTAAAATTTAATTGTTTTAAAATATAAACTGCAAAAAATGGTGATGCTATAGAAACTGCAAATTGAAAAATACCTCCAAATATAACAAATTTCCCGAAATTATTTTTTGGTGCATTTTTAATGAACTTTCCAAATGTAAAATAATATTCTTTATCCACTTTTAAATAGGGTTCATATTGTTTTGTAAAATAATAGGTGGAAATACTTCTTCCAATAAATGCAAAAAAGAAAATTATTGCAAATCCAATAAAAATATAGGTGTGTTTAAAATAATCTAAAATAAATCCTGCGCACAATAAACAAACCAAAGTAATTATTCCAACATATTCATTTCGTTTACCAAAATATTTTCCTTGGTCCTTTATTACTAAATCTTTCATCCATGATGTCCAAACAGGCGTAACTGCTACATCCACACCTATTAGTAAAGTGTAAATTAAAATTAATAGCATTGAACTAATTGTTGAATTTACACCAAGGACAAAATATAATACCCCAACTAAAATCATAAATAACCAAAGTATTGCTTGAGGTAATATTCCCGCAATTACAATGGATCTTCGTTTATATCTCCACATTTCCTTTACAGTATAAAGTTCACCAAAAGTACCAATTAAATTAGGCAAAGAACTTAAAATTCCAATTTGAGCATTATTAGCGCCCATCGAAATAGCATAGGGGCTAACATAGTTTACACCAAATCCAACACTTAAACTATTTGCGCAACCTTCTTTAATACTAGTTTTTCTTCCATTTTTTCTTTTTTCTTCGAGCTTGGTTTCTAGTTTATTGGATATGAAATTTAATGACATATACTTACACACTTTTCACAAATTTTTTATAATAGAAAAAGCTAGTTAAACTATATATTTGTTTTGGTATTTAAAAAATAAAAAAAGAGGAGTGGTTTACTCCTTGTAATAGGTTATTGCCTGTTTGTTTTTAATTTGTTTTATTTCAAACTTAGCCGTAGTTAGATCGCCTTGATTATCAAATTGAATTGAATCATAGGTTATACTACTTAAATTTGTGTTTTTCAAAGCATTTTTTAATTCTTCTTTGTTTGTTCCAGATTTTTTAATTGCATTAAACATTATTGTTGCTGCATCGTATCCCAAAGGTGCAACAAACGTTATTTGTAAATTTTTATATTGTAACATAGAATTTATTTTTGTTTTGAAATCAATGGGTACATTAAATGTTGGCAAAGTAAAAAATGTATTTTCTCCTAGTCCTGAAGAAATAACTTCCTCTCCAGCAATTGCATCTCCTGCAATTATTGGAACATTTATGTCAAATTCTTTCATAGCTTTGTATATTCCCAAAATATTTTTTGGATACACCGGAGCATATATTAATTCTGGGTTTACTTCTTTTATTTTTGTCATTATTTGAGAAATATCTGTTTGATCCATATTTACATTATCAACATAAATTATTTTTCCACCCAATTTTGTATATTCTTCTGAAAATATTTTAAATATATTTGTACCCCATGCTAAGTTAATATAAATTACTGCAATTTGTTTTTTGTTCAATATGTTGTAAATATAATCCGCTGCAAATTTTCCTTGCAAAGAATCACTCGGATATATTCTTACGGCATAGTTTTTATCTTTTGTTAAATTTGGCGCAGATGCAGTTATTATTACATTTGGAGTATGAGATTTTTCTGCAATTGGTAGTGCTGGTTCTGCTTCCGACGAACAAATAGATCCTAGTATTCCTGCAACATTATCTGTATTGATTAATTTAGTATATGCAGTTACACTTTCGGAACTGCATTTTGTATCTTCTGCAATTAATTCAATTTTTTCCCCATTAATTCCTCCTTGAGAATTGATTTCGTTAGTTGCTAATTGAATTCCTGCCAAAGCATTTTCTCCCCAACTCGCAACCTCTCCAGTTAAGGGTACGGCCACTCCTATTTTAATTGTATTTTGTGCAACAAATAATCCAGAATTATTGTTGAATAAAACAATTGCCAATAATCCTACAATCACAACTATAATTATTAATGCAATTATCCATATTTTTGTGATGCCTCTTTCGTTAAACATTTTCATTCCTCCTTGTGAGTTAATAAGTAAATAATACTATTTTATTTTCTAACTTATTATATCATACTCTAGTTTTTTGGAATAAAATTGAAAAAGATTTATATTAATTTGCGTATTATATGTTATTATGGAGCAATTAGATAAAAAAGACCAGGGTATACTTTATGAATTAGATTTGAATGCTAGATTAACAAATAAAGAATTAGCGAAAAAAATGGAATTGTCTGAACAATCCATTGCCTATAGATTAAATAGGCTGCAACAAAAAGAAATAATTAAAAGTTATAATCTTTTAGTTGATGTTTCTAAATTAGGTTTAATACATTATAAATTATTTTTAAGATTGCAAAATATTTCTAGTTTGAAAGAAAATGAATTTGTTGATTTTGTTAAAAAAAGAAAAGATGTTTTTTGGTTTGTTTCTGTTAGAGGTAATTTTGACTATGTTATTTCCTACTCTGGAAAAGATATATTTGATTTTCAAGAATTTTATAATAGTTTGAAAAATAAATTTGGTCAATATGTTTATTCAGAAGATTTAGTTATTGTTACAAAAGCCCCAATATTTAATAGATCCTATTTTATTAAAAATGGAGAGAAAAAAGAATTAATTTATGGTGGTAAGAAAGGAAAAATAGAATTAGATGTTTTAGATAAAAATATTTTATCTGCGCTAAGTAACAATGCAAGATTAAATTATATTGAATTAGGCAAACAATTAAAACAAAATCCTGACACCATAAGATATAGATTTAATAAATTAAAAGAAGATAAAGTTATAATTGGTGCGCGTTTAGGAATTAATCCCGAAAAAATAAATCGTCAATATTTATTGATAACTTTTAATTTACAAAATTTTAATGAAGACTTGTTGCGAAAATTAGAACTTTATGCACAAAATTTTGATTCAATAGTATATTACATAAATTGTATTGGTTCTCATAATATGGAAATTGAGGCCGAGGTAAGTGGCGAAGAAGATGCAGATAGAATAATAAAACACTTTAGGGATAAGTTTACAGAATATATTAAAACCTATACTGTTTTAACTGTGAAGAAAGAGCATAAGTTGAATTTTGTTCCTATTTAGAGAGTTTGGGGCCCATTTTTAAACCTTTTTGTGCCTTATATATATTATCTAATTATATTTAGTTTAACTTGGTTTATTCATTTGAGGTGTTATAATGGTTGAAATTATAGGTGCTATTAAGAATTGTATGTTAGGGTCAAGAACTCAAAAGCCTAAGCAATATATTGTTAATGTTGAAGGCTATGGAAAAGTTAAAGCTAGCTCTTTAATAGGCAGAAAGGCAGTTTGGACTACTTCTTCAGGCAAGGACATTACAGGCAAGGTAGCTGGTGTTCATGGTGACAAAGGTGCTTTGAGAGTAATATTTACCAAAGGGTTACCAGGACAAGCAATAGGAACTAGCATAAAAATAAAGTGAATTAATCACTTTATTCTTTTTTTGATTTGCTATGTGTTCAATATCAGGGGTATACTCTAAAAATTCAAAAAAAGATATTGAGCAGGTTAATAATTTATTAAAACATAGAGGCCC
>CAIWXP010000138.1 GCA_903916665.1 Candidatus Iainarchaeum sp.
CCGGCGAAGATTTTTATATGCCCCCGGCCCTGTTCATGGTGTTAGTAAAATGATGTATTTTACAACTCCAATTTACTATGTTAATGATGTTCCACACATTGGGCATGTATTT
The DNA here is from genome assembly GCA_903916665.1 of Candidatus Iainarchaeum sp. Classification (GTDB taxonomy): domain Archaea; phylum Iainarchaeota; class Iainarchaeia; order Iainarchaeales; family 0-14-0-20-30-16; genus 0-14-0-20-30-16. The sequence continues at coordinate 113 of CAIWXP010000138.1, forward strand.
ACAACAGTAAATGCTGATTTTTATACTAGATTTTATAGGTCTTTAGGGAAAGATGTTTATTTTTTAACTGGTACCGATGAACATGGTCAGAAAATTGCAAAAGCAGCAGCATTGCAAAATAAAACGCCGAGAGAATTTACTGACACTATTGTTCCAAAATTTTTTGATGTTCTAAATAAAATGCACATAGAAATAAATCATTTTATTAGAACAACAGATAAAGAACATGAAGAATTAGTTCAAAAATGGTTTCAAAAACTTTATGATCAAGGAGATATTTATAAGGGAAAATATCAAGGAAAATATTGTGTTGATTGTGAAGGTTACTATGGTGATGATGAATTATTGCCAGGAGACCTTTGTCCAATGCATAAAAAACCTGTTAGCGTAATGGAAGAAGAAACCTATTTTTTTAAATTGTCAAAATATGAATCTTATATTAAAGAACTGTTTGCAAAGAAAGATTTTATTTTGCCAGAAAAATATAAAGGAGAAGCACATCAAAGATTATCTCAGGGTTTGAAAGATGTTAGTATTTCAAGAAAAAGTACTGATTGGGGTGTTCAAGTTCCTTTTGATAAAGAACATGTTATTTGGGTTTGGTTTGATGCTTTGATAAATTATATTTCTGGATTGGAAGGCAAGGATCAATATTGGCCAGCAACACATATTTTAGGTAAGGATATATTTTGGTTTCACGCAGTTTTATGGCCAGCAATGTTAAAAGCAATGGGCTATGAAGCACCAAGATTTTTTGTTCATGGTTGGTGGACTCGTGACGGAACAAAAATGTCTAAAAGTTTAGGGAATGTTGTTTCTCCAGATATATTAATTAAATATGGTGTGGATGAAGCAAGATATTTTATTTTAAGACAAATGGCCTGTGGTGATGATTCTGATTTTAATGCTAAGTTTTTTGAAGAGCGTTATTTGGAATTGTCAAATACAGTTGGAAATTTAATTAATAGAGTTTCTATAATTGCTCAAAAGAATGCCATTGATTTAACAAAAGAATATTTAATTGAAAAATCATTGCAGGATGAAATTGATAAAACAATAAAAGAAGTTCAAGAAGAGCTAGATACTTTTAAAGTTCAAAGTGCTTTACAAAAGATAATGCAATTTGGTCAATTTTTGAATAAATATACAAATGATAATGAACCTTGGAAATTAGTTAAAACAGATAAAGAGAAAGCAAGTAAAGTAATTTACAATTTAGTGGTTGGAATTAATTTCTTAACTTTATTGTTAGAGCCTTGCATGCCAGAAAAGATGAAAGATGCAAGAAAGGTCTTTAGTTTCAAAGCAAATAAATTGGTAGATATTTATAATTTAGAAACAAAGAAGATTACACAGGAAAAAATCTTAATGATAGAACCAAAGATTTTATTCCCACAGGTAGAGAAGTTTGATTTTTAGGTATTGTTATGAAATGGTATTGGTTTATGTTAATTGCAATAGTAATAATATCTGTTATTATTGGTGTTTGGTATTATATTGAATCAAATAAGAATTTAGAGCAATTAAAAATGTTTTATGCTGAAAGTAAAGACTTAAATACAAAACAAGAAGTATACAATTATACTTTAAAAGCATGTAAAGATGCGTATTCAAAATTAAATGCATCTCTATTAAGCTTAGGTGGTATGGGAGCATATTTATCATTGCATAAAAATGACTCCAATACTGATGATATTAAATTGTTTAATAAGCAAATATGCGATTGTGTTAATTCAAAAAATTTTAACATAGTAGATTTGTTTAATCAAACAGAAGAATGTAAAATTGGTGATTTTAAATGAGATTTACAATATTTGCAATAGTTATTGCCGCAGTATTATTCCTAGGCTATTTTGGTATTAACTATGCTGTTCAAAAATTAACCTATGAGCCAGTAACTATAGAAGATGTGAATATTGTTCCTAGTACTTTATATCCTACTGGATATATGTATCTTGCAGATCAAACAATAAAAAGTTATGATATTAAGAATTTTGCCTATCAATTACAAAATTCAAATTTTGGTGAATTAAAAACCATGAATGTTTCTATGTTGGTAGTTGATCCAGAAAATGGTTCTGGGCAATTACAATTTACTAAATCGCAAATAAAAGAATTACATCAAAATAAAAAATATGTGATTGCTTACATTGATATTGGGGAAGCAGAAAACTGGAGAGCCTATTACAAAGATATGCCAAAGGATATTATAGGAATAGAAAACCCTGATTGGAAAAATTGTTTTTATGTTGCATTTTGGCAACCCTATTGGAAACAATTAACCTATGATAGAGTAAATACTTATTTGGATCAAGGCTATGATGGTGTTTATTTAGATATGATTGATGTTTATGAGTATTGGCAAAAGCAAGGGATAACAAGTTCAAAACAAGATGCAATCAATTTTGTTGTTGAAATATCTAATAGAGTTAAAGCTCGTAATTCAAGTTTATTAGTTATTCCTCAAAATGCAGTTGAACTTTTAAAAGAACAAGATTATATTAATTATATTGATGGTGTGGGCGCAGAAGAAACATTTTATAGCAACGATAAAAAAGCATCTTGGTCTTCAAATGATTTGGAATTTTTAGACTATGCAATATCAAAGGGTAAATTTGTTTTGAGTATAGATTATTCTACAAAACTAAACAACAGATGTAATTTTGTTAATAAAGCATTGGCACATAAGTTTGTTCCTTTTGTTGGTCCAAAAGATTTAGATGCATTTGTACATTTTAATTGTGATTCAATTAAATATAGTCAATGATTCATATGGTAAATAAATCAGACTCCAAACTAACTTTTGCATTTAGAGAATTTTTTCCTTTATATTGGGCATCAATAAGAGATTATTCGGAAAATGATTATATTATAATTACAAAAGGAAAAGAAAGTGTTTGTTATTACATTGGCGATTTGAAAGAAATAGATAAAATAAGAAAACAATTATTAAAAAAAGAATTTAGATTAAAATTAATCTCTAATTTAGAAAAAACAATTAAAAAAGTTGAAAGTTATACACCTAAAACCAATGTTTCAAAATTATCTTTAAAAGAATGTCAAAAAGAATTGAAAACTGTTTTTCGTTTAGTTTTAGATTGGGCTGAGGCCTATTTATTTACGGAAGATGAGTATTGGAAAGGTTTAGAAAATATAATTTCTAAGAAAGAACAAAAACAATTATCTAATTTGAGATTTGAATCAAAAAAAGTAAGTACTAAATTTTGGAAGTATATTGGACGAGATATAATTCCTGCTATAGTTAAGAAAGGGGTAGTAAAATCTAGTAATATATTATTATATTCCTTTGATGAATTAATGGATTTACCCAAAAAACCAAATGATAAAATAATGGATCATAGAAAAAAAGGATGGGGAATTATAAAAATCAATAAAAAAAGAAGACTGATGTCTGATAAAGAATTAAAATACTATTTGGATTTGATTAAACAAGAACAAAAATTAAAAAATAAAGAATTATTTGGATTAGCAGTTCACAAAGGTGAAGTTATTGGTGAAGTTAAAGTAGTTAAATCTAAAGACATGAATAAAAATAAAATATTTGATTTGAAAAATAAAATTTTAGTAACAGAAATGACCAAACCAGAAATTGTTCCTTTCTTGAAAGGTTGTTTAGGTATAATAACAGATGAGGGCGGAATGCTTTGTCATGCATCTATTGTTGCAAGAGAATTTAATTTACCTTGTATTGTTGGAACTAAAAATGCAACTAAAGTTTTGAAAGATGGTCAAAAAGTTAAACTAGATGCAAATAATGGAAAGATAATTATTCTTTAAATAGTTTTTTAATTATTAATTATAATCTGTGAATAATTCTTCTTGCTAATCTTCTTGCTTCATCAGCCATAACATAATTTCCTTTATAGGTTCTTGAAGTTGGACTATCTTTTAATGATCTTTTTCTATAGGGGCTATTAGGTGTTTCAGAATAAGGATCTTCAAAATTTGCTCTTACTTTTGAAACCATTTTATCTACTACCATTTCTTTTGCGATTCTTGTTTTTCCTGCTACTTCTGGAAACATAGTTAAAAGTTTATCTCTAATTGCTGGTCCAACAGTAATTATTAAATCTGCGTCTTCAACCATTTCTTTTGTTATTGGTGTTCTGGTGCCAGGCATTCTTCTTGAGTGTCCGTTTTCATCAACTAAATCTTTTTTAACAAATTCATCTTGATCTCTAATAATACTATCAATATATTCAGTTCCTAATCTATTCATTGCTTTTAGTCGTTCATAGTTTACTGATACGCCTGCACTTTTAACTTCTAAATCTAATCCGTTTGCTTTTCCATATTCTCTTATATAATGACTTAGTGCTTGACTTCTTTGTGAATTTCCTGCACATACAACTAAAATC
>CAIWXP010000139.1 GCA_903916665.1 Candidatus Iainarchaeum sp.
ATATTGACCTTCTTTAACAGAATATGGACTAATAATATTATTCAATACCATTAATTCTTCTACATAATCTGGCATTCCATAAATCTGATTAGATATTCTATCTAGCCTCATTTCAAATTCTCTTGGTACTATATATATCTTAAGAGGTATATTTTGAGCATTCATTATATTTTTTTGAAATAAATTAAAAAGATTATCTTGTTTAGGATCCCTTACTATTTTATTATTTTCATTACTATCAAAAGATATTATTTTCATATAAATTTTTTATTTTATTTAGATTATGATGGATTTTTTCCAGCTTGTGATGCATTAGAATCTTGAACTTTAGTTAAGTAACCACCATATCCTAAACTATTTTTACTGAGAGGATCAAATGTAGCTTCACTTTCTCTATCTTTATCTGCTTGATCTGATTTCATTTGCTTATTGTTGTATATTTCTAATGAACCTGTAGTTGAACCTTTAGGAGGTGATGCGTATGTTCTTCTATAAGAATTATTAAACATTCTCATCAATTCTTGTTTACCCAACGCTCTTGAAAATTGAGCCTCAAATGTTGCTGTTAATCTTTGTGGTTGATCATTGAATCCCATTTCATTACTAGTTGTTACTGTTGCTGTTTTAATAATAATGTGATTTGTTGCGAACCAAGGTGAATACGGATTTCCTATTGTTAAATGCCAAGGAGTTGATCCTACTTTACCTCCAACCATCAATTCAATTGTGCCTCTAAGTTCAAACCTGTATATAGAAATTGTACTTGTTAATATAGTTTGTAATGTTGCTAAAATTGTATTCATTATTGCACTTTTTTGTGATGCAGCATTTAATTCATTTCTAGATTTTGTAGCTTCTGCGGATTCTTTGGTTGTTGTACCTTCTTTTTGTAATCTTTCAATTTCTTTTTTACTTGTTTCTATATCATTATTTAGTTTTGTTATTACTTCTTTATTTGTTTCATTTTTTAATTTTGTGTTGAATGCTTGAATTTTTGCTTCCTCTGAGCTTATTGCAGTTTGGGTTTCTTGTGTATTGTTTTTTGCACCAGTAGAATTTTTTAATGCTGTGTCGAGAATAGTAGCTGTTTCTTGCGCTAATCCTTGAAAGAATTCCATAATTAATTTACCAAATCTTTTAGCTAAGTCTGTAACAAAATTCCACCAAGCGTTCAAATTGTTACCATTAGCACTAGCCATTTTCATAGCATCTTGTATTGCAGGAGAGTTATCACCCCAAAAGAATTTCATATTAGAAGTGCCCATAGCATATATGTTGTCTAATATATCTAACATTGCTGATCCAGGATCAACTTCACCTAACAATTTTTGTTCATATGTAGTTTCTAAAGTAAAACTATAATTGGATTGAATATTTTGTGCATCACCAGCCGGCCTATATGGACCTTCACGTAAAACATTAGGATCACCAATAGGTATCGTATTTAATCCCCAAGTATTTTTTCCTTCTTTTACTTCGTTTGTCTGCTTACTTATGTTTGAAGGATCATAAAATTCATAAGTTTCATCTACACTATCATCTACACCACTTCTATCTGTTAGTCCTAATTTTTTATAAAATTCAAATAGCATACCTTGTGTGAAGTCGAAAATTGGTTCTGCTGAACCAGCACTTTCTAATCCAATTGCTTTTTTCGCTATTTTTGCTAATAAAACATCAAATCTTTCGTTTGTAGTTCCCCATGTTTCATTAAAAGTTATTTTTCCAAAGTCATCTTCTGGCTTAATCCAGCCAATTATTGTTGATATTGGTTCTAATTTCATTTCTTCTAAATTTTCAGTAACAAAACATCCTTCTGGAAACCTTCTAAGTATTGCCATTCTATTTATTGGATAAACACCTAAATCTCTCAAATATGCTAAATCAGCAGCTTTTAGCCTTAATCCAGCTCCAGGTGTGCCTGTTGTTTGATTAAAATCATTTAGCAATTTTATATATGGATTTGTTGATGAATCTCCATTATTATATACCTTTTCCCTTATCTGATTTTTTATATTGGTTGTGCCGACTTTACCTTTATGTACAACATATCCAGGTCTACCAGGTTGATTCGGATCTTTAAATATATTAAAAGTATTACCTAAACTAGTGTTGTCTAATTGTTGTGTTACAGTAGTTTTATTAGTTTTATTAGTAAACAGGAAATCCATTTCTGAGTAATGAGACATTTGTTTTATATATTTTTTCA